>NZ_BLJH01000006.1:0-239992 GCF_009811895.1 Novosphingobium sp. TCA1
TTGGTAGAGCAGCTGACTCTTAATCAGCGGGTCCTTGGTTCGAGCCCAAGTGCGTCCACCACCTTCCCCCTTGAAACATGATCTGTCCTGCTGGGCGTCCTGCGTCGCAGGCGGCTATCCTGCCATGCCGGGACCTCCTATGCCGGACCTCCGATGCCGGGCATGGCCCGCCGCATGACGGGAATGCCGTAAAGGCTCGCGATTCCGTCGATCTGCTCCTTGCCCAGCGGGGTGAGGAATTCCAGGCCGACGCGGTCTTCCTGGCTCCAGCGCACTTCCGCCTCGATTGCCTTCAGGTTCGCAATGCGCAGTGCCACGCGCTGATTCGGCTCGAAATTCTCGGCGCTGCCGACGATGCAGCAGCCGCCCTGGGAAATGTCGGAAAGCTCCACGCCGAAGACGTGCCAGCTCGACTTCCGGCAGCGCGCCTCCAGCAGCACGACATGGCGCGGATTGATCCTGCCGCAATCGTCTCGCACCTGCACTGCCTGCCCCTTTTGCCTGTAGAGGCGCAGAGGCCTAGCAGAGAGTGGTAAACCCGAGGTTGCCCTCCGACGCGAAATTCACGGCGCGGCATTCTCCGCAGGAGGAGTGCCCGTACCGGAGATCTGCGCATCTATCGCCTTGGCGCGCTGCTCGATCTTCTCGCTGGCCGCATCGTAGCGCTCTTCGAAGCTCGGCTCCTTGTGGCAGGCGGACAATGCCGCCGCGCCTGCCAACACGAAGAAAGCCCGCCTCATCACCCGAAGCATCAGTAGTCCTTCTTGATCCGCACGTTCAGGCTGTTGACGCCCGAGCCGCCCGCCTGGCTGAGAACGGAAAGCCACTTGGTCACGCTCACTTCGAGCTGCGTCGCGGTGAAGCCGCGCGCGTCGGTAATGAGTTCGACGTAGATGTCGTCCGTCAGGTACTGGCCCGCCGCAAGCGCCGTGCCGCGTCCGCTCGCCTCGTCGGGACTGAGGATGCGCAGGCGATCGATGCCCGCCGCCGAGCGCAGCTTGCCGAGCGGGTTGATGCCGCCGCCCGTCGCACGCAGCGAATTGAGCGAGGTTGCCAGTTGAACCGCCTGGATCGCCGAGAGGTTCTCGATCGAACTGCCGAAGAGGATGCGCGAGAGCACTTCATCCTGCGGCAGGCTCGGATCGGAACTGAACTCGATCTGCGGGTTGTAGGCACGGCCGGTGACCGCGACGGTCACATCCACGTCGTCGATCGTCTCGGTCGCGGTGATGGCCACGGTCGGATCGATGGTCTGGCCGCCGTTGAAGGAGATCAGGCCGTCCGACAGCTCGAACGATCGTCCGGCAAAGCCCAAAGTGCCGCGCACCAGCTTGACCTCACCGGCCATGCTGGGCGCCGAACTCGTTCCGCTGAGGCGGAAATCGGCGCTCCATTCCGATTCGAGGCCCATGCCCGAGACATAGAGCTTTTCGGGCGCCCGCAAGTGAAGGTCCAGCCTCACCGACGAGAAGGCGCTGGTGATCTGCGTTGCCGGTTCCTCGCCGGTCACGCGGGTCGGGCCGGAGCGCGGCTTGAAGCGCACCCCGGTAAGCTGGGGCACGTCCACGCCGCCCTGCCGGACGATCTCGTAGCGGGTTTCCGGCAGGCGCAGGTTCCCGGAAAGAAGCGGCGTCTCACCGGCCTTCTTGCTGAGATTGAGCGTTCCCGTCGCGCTGGCGGAGAGCGAGTTGCTGCGCGCCAGGCGGGCATTGTCCAGCTTGACGTTGAGGTCCATCGGATACCCGGCATCGGCAGCCAGGCTGAGCCGTCCATTCGCGCTGACCGTGCCGCTTCCGGCATTGGCATTGAGCGATGTGAGCTCGAACGAGTTGCCGCTGAACTTGCCGTCGAGCGTCATGTTGCTGAGGCGGGTGCCATAGGCCTGATACTCGTAAGTCAGGTCCTTGCCCTTCACCAGGCCGGTGATGCACGGGTCCGAGAGACGGCAGGAGAAGTCCGCAGCAAGACCGACCGAACCGGTCAGCGTCTGCCCCGGCTGTCCTGCGAAGGAAAACAGCGTGTCAGCCGGGCCGTTGTAGCGGATCCCGCCGCCCAGCGGCGCCTGCATGAGGCGGGTCATCCACGCGCCCTCGCCCGGCGGCAGGGGACGCAGACTGGCGACCAGCCTGCCGATCACGCTGCCCTGCTTGCGGAACACGGCCCGCGCCTCGCCCCCGTCGGGAAGCAGCTTGCCGACGAAGTTGATATCGACCGGCTGGCTTACCGTGCTGGAACTGGTGCGGGTGAAGTTCACAAGGCTCATGCGGGCATCGGCGCGCGGGAAAGCGGCTGCGTCCGTCTGTTCGAAGTCGAAGCTGCCGCTCGCCTTTCCGCCCAGGCCGTAACCCGGCACGAAAGCATTCACGAGCGCGACGTCCACATTCTCGAGCCGGCTCTGGATCTTCATCCCGGCGCCGTAGCTTCCGGCGATCTTGGCCGTGCCGGACCCGAAAGTGATGGTGGTCGGCAGAAGCTCGTAGCCGCCTTCCTTCGGCACGATCCGCGCAGGTGACTGCGTCTTGAGCGAAAGCCCGCGAACGCGGCCCTGCAAGGCGACCCGCCAGACTTCCGGCGTGAGATCGGCATTGAGGCCTACGCGGAAGGGCACGCCGCTGACGCCTTCGATCAAGCCCTTGGCCTTGCCCCGGCCGTCGCGATAATCCACCAGCACGCGCGCTGCCGCGATATCCACTGCCCCGAAGGACGTCCCTGCCAGTTGGGCGTCGGCAACAACGCTGGGCTTGTCGTAGAGGACTGCGCGGCCGTCGATGATGGCCGAGCCGATGGTCAGCTTGGCCGGACCGGGGAACACCGCGTCCTTGCCTCGCAAATTGAAGTCCACGGCCTGGTACTTGCCCTCGGCATCGAGACGCAGCGCACCGCCGATGCCATTGCCGTTGGCGGTCAGTTGCCCGGCGAACGGCCCTGCCTTGGTCTGGACCAGACGACCCGCGAAATCGACGCCCGAGAGATTGGCGCTGTTGATGTCCACCGACATCTGATTGCCCAGCCCCAGCGACACGTCGGCCTTGAGCGGGCCGTAGTCGGTGTCGCTGGTCAGGTCGAAGCGGTAGCCGCCCCTTATCCCGGTGATCCGCGCGTCAAGGTTCGCAAGGCCGATCCCGAAGCCGGGACGCTCGGCGGTGACATGGGCGTCGGGATTGGCGATCGTGCCGGTCACGCGCACGCCGATGGCGCCGTAGCGATTGGAACTTCCGCGTGCTGCAAGGGAGATGCGGCCATTGGGAGACCAACTCCCCTGCCCGCCGCTGACCTTGAGGTCGGGCGCGTTCAGTTGCAGCGAGGAGAACCGCACGACCCCGTCGGAACCATAGCGGACCCGCGACGACGCCGCGAAATTGCCGCCCAGGTAAGTCTGGAGGCTCTCGTTGAGCAGCCTGGTGGAGCGCGCGCGCACCGTACCTTCCAGGGCGAAGCCATTACCTTCGCTCTTCAGGTCCATATTGGTGCGAATATTGAAGATGCCGACGCTATCGAGCCGGTAATTGTCGATCTTGCCATCGACAGCGCCGGTATAAAGTCCCTTGCTCAGATCGGCGACAAGGATCAGCCCGGCATCGATGCGATCCGAACGCAGCCGCATATTGTCGGACAGGATGCGCGTTCCATCGATGGCCAGGTCGCCGTCCAGTCGGACATTGTCCAACCGCCCGCCTGCGACCGTGTCCAGGCCGGTGATGCGCTGGACGCGTGCGCTGACCGGGATCAGGATCTTGTCCGCATCGACCCGCGCCGCGCCGCTGGCGCTCAGACGCTCCAGCCCCATGTCGTTCATCACTACGCGCGCGGCATTGATCCGATAGGCGACCTTCGGCGTCGTGAAGGCGCCGTCGAGGGCAAGGGAAGCGGTCAGGCCGGAACCGCTGAGGTTCGGCGCGATGGCAGCGGGCTTCAGCAGGGCGAAGTCGAGCTTGAAATCCTCGAAGCTGTTGGCCGAAAGATCGACGATACCGTTAGGCGTGAGCGTGAAGGCATCGCTCCAGATCCGTCCGGTCACCTGCGCACGCCGCTTGTCGAGCGCCGCCTTGATGTCGAGGTTGGTGATCGGCCCGAGCAGGCTCGCCGTGGGTCCGGTCATGAGGCGCGCCACCTGGGTGGGGCCCTTGATCATGAAAGTTCCGTCGCGCGCGGCAAGATCCAGCTTGGCCAGTTCGCCGCCGCCAAGGCTGGCGTCCAGCTTGCCGTTCCACGCCTTCCAGTCGCCCTTGCCGCCCAGCTTGAGCTTGAGCGGCTGCTTGAGCCCGCCGAGCGCCGCGATCACGCCGCCGGTCGGCGCGTCGAGGTCGACATCTATGGCGAGGCGATTTCGGGAAGGCACGGCATCGAGCAGGAGGTTGAAGCGATCTCCGCCTTCCTTGCCCTCGATAGCGATCGTGCCGCCCTTTGCGGCGACTTGCGCGCGGCCATCGGAAATGTGCGCGCTACCGTCTATCGTGACGATGCGGCGATTGCCGGAAACGGGCGGTTCGGAGATGAAACGGTCGATCCGCAGCTCGCCCACGTCGATGTCGATATCCGGCAGGAGCGGTGCATCGCTGGGCGGTGTCGGCTTGAACTTCGGCACCCGGCGCAGGATAATCCGCTGGGCGGTGGCGCTGCGCACATCGACATGGTTGCTGAGATAGGCGAAGGGCCGCCAATCGACGTCGATTTCCGGCGAGAACAGGAACTCACCCTGAGGATCGCTGACCGAGAGGTCGCGAAGGGTCATCTTGTTGTACAGCGAGCCTTCGATGCGGCCCACCTTGATCCGCATGCCGTTCTCGAACTGCAATCCGGCGATCTGTTCGGCCACGAAGCGGTGGCCCGGCCCGGTATCGATACCGAAGATCACCGCGGCAACCAAGATGACGGCGCCGAGCACGAGGCCCACCACCGTCTTGAGCGCACGTATGCGGGCACGCCGCCAGAGCGAGGGTTTTGACTTTTGCGCGCCGGTTTCGGCGGTTTCAGGCTCGTCGGCCGGGATCATGGTGTCATCGTCCGACATCAGAAGGCCTGTCCGATCGAAACATAGAGATTGAAGCGCGATTCACCCGGCTGGCGATTGACCGGCGTGGCGATGTCGAGGCGGACAGGCCCGAAATTGGTGTAGAAACGGCCGCCGATACCGACGCCGTAACGCAAGTTGTTGAACTGCGGCATCGTCTCCCGATAGGCCTGTCCCGCATCGACGAAAGCGACGACGCCGTAGTTGCCGAAGCGATAGCGTGCCTCTACCGAGCCTTCGTTGAGGCTGCGCCCGCCGACGGCCGTGCCGTCCGGTGCCTGTTCGCCTAGCGCCTGGTAGGAATAGCCGCGCACCGAGCCGCCGCCGCCCGCATAGAGGCGGCGCGAAGGCGCGATGTCGAACAGGCCCGCGCCCTGGATCGTGCCGAAGCGGACCCGCCCGGCGAGAACGAGACCGTCCGAAACCGGATAATAGGCCGATGCATCTATGCGCGCGCGGACATAGGGATCGAACCCGTTGCGAACGGTGGCTTCCGGCTGGATCAGCGTGGTCAGGCGGTAACCCCTGGTGGGATCGAGCAGGCTGTCGGTCTGATCGAGGCCGATCTGGCCATTGACGCCCGCCACGTAATAGAGCTTGCGGTCGCGGTCGCCGGTCGTGCGGTTGTAGTCGGTTTCCGCCGTGGCCAGCATTTCGACGCCGAAGGCATAAGTATACTTCTTTTGCCAGATCGGGGTGGAATCGCGGGCGACGCGCGCGGCTATGCGGCCGGTATAGGCGCTGTAGGCATCGTAATCGTTGTGGAACGCCTCGGCCACGACCTCGAAAGTCCGGTCGCGCTTGCCGGCATTGGAGCGGCGGAACGTGACGCCGGCACCCTGTTGCCGCGTACCGGCGATGGCCTTGGCGATCAGCGCACCTTCCGGCGGCCACATGTTGCGATGGGTCCAGGTCGCCTGCGCGGTAACGCCCTCGCCCGTAGCATAGCCCACGGACCCTGCGATTGTGCGCGGCGGCCCTGCGTCCTGCTGCACGTGCAGCGTGACATATTCGGTATCGTCCGGCGCGGGTTCGCCGGTCTTGCGCGGTTCGACGGCGACGGTGGAGAACAGGCTCGTGGCAACGAGCGCCTTGCGCAGATCGTCCACCTTGCGGCTGTCATAGAGATCGCCGCGCTTGAAGCGGGCGAGAACGCCGATGTGCTCGGCGTCGAAAGCCTGGTCTCCGGCCGTGGTGAAACCGCCGAACCGGCTTCGCGGCCCCACGTCCACGGGAAGAGTGTAGACGCCTTCGCCGCTATCCTCGTCAAGCAGGATGTCGCGATCGCCGACTTTGGCAAACGCGTAGCCGTTCTCGGGAAGAGCCAGCGCGACTTGCGCCTCGGCGCCCTGAACGCGCTCGGCAATGATCGGCTCTCCGACCTTGAGCGACAGGTTCCTGGCGATGAGATCGGACGGAACGGTAGGATCGGCCTTCACCACGATGTCGGAGAAGGAATAGCGCTTGCCGGGCACGACCTTGATCACCGCCACAAGCGGAGCGCCTTCGCTCCCTTCGGGCGCCCGCTCCACGCGGGTGGTGACGATGGGCGAGTACCAGCCTTCGGATGCCAGCACCGTCTGCATCAGGGTGGCGTCTTCGCTCAGGCGGGCGTTGACCATGGCAAGGTTCGCGGCTTTCCCATCCCCCTTCTTCAGCGCCGAGTGAGAGCGGAATTCGCTCTTCAGATCCGTTCCGGTATCGTCGTCGGCGCCATCGAGCCCGTCGATGCGGGTCTGATAGGCGATCTCGACATCCTTTTCGTCGTCCTTTTTCTGCTCCGCGAACTGGACCGGGGTGACTTCGAACTGGTCGATCGACGGCAACGGCGCGTTCAGCTCCGCATCGCGCACCGGGGCATCGCCTACCGCTTCGTTCGTATCGCCATCCGACAGCGCCGGATCCCCCAGGGGCGCGGCCTGCCCTTCAGCCGGTTTGGGATCCGTCTGCCCGCTCGCCATACGGCGCTCGAAGTCCTCGATGGATTCGAGCGGCTTGCCGATCTCGGGATCATCCTGCGAATCGAGTGCGGGAATGGCCCTGTTGAACTCGTCGTCGGGAATGACCGGCTTCACTTCGGGCAAGACGACATCGGCAGGCGGTGCCGGAACGACGAGCTTGCCCGCCTGAACCGGGTCGCTCCCGGTATCCGCAGCGGAAGCGTCCGTGTCCGATGCAGGCTGGTTTGTTGCTGTCTGGCCGCTCGATGTCTGGCCGGTCGGGGCGGCCTGCACCGATGCCTGCGCGTCCTTGTCCTGCGCATGGGCAGGTGCGGAAGTACAGGCCAGCAGTATGGAAAGAGTGGCAAGTCCCGCACCGTCGCGCAGCGAAAGGGAACAAGCCGGCTTCTGATCGATTAGCCAAGGCATGAGCAGCGCGATGTAAACCCCCTGTCGAGAATGGGCAACAGGCCCCCTCGTGGAATACCCTATCGCATTGCAACAGCGAAAGTTCCCTGCCGCAAGTGGGTAAGCGATGAAATCCGACGAAGGAACAGCGACGTCAACCGCCAAGGACGAGATGTCTACACAGTCCGTGCCAAATCAGCCCGGAACGGACGCAAATGCGCCCTGGAATATCCCCGGCCGTGCCTGGTGGAAGATCCTGAAGCGCGTCTACGTGATGAGCGGCTTCCACGAACTGGGCCTGCTGGCGGGCGGCCTCGCGTTCTACTGCTTCCTCGCGCTGACACCGCTGATCGGCGCCACCGTGATGATCTACGGCCTGATCGGCAATGTGGAATCGGTCCATTCGCAGATGCAGAGCATCGTCGAAGTGGTCCCACCCGAAGTCGCGCGCATGCTGGAACAGCAATTGCTCCAGATCGTCACCACCAGTCGCGGCGTTACCGGTTTCGCGCTGCTGATCGCCCTGTTCTTCGCGATCTTCGGCGGCATGCGCGCTGCCAACGGCATGATGAGCGCGCTCAACATCATCAATGAGGAGCGCGAGACCCGCGGCACCATCGCGCTTACCCTGCGCGCCGTGGGGCTTACCGTTTCCGCCGTGCTCATCGCGCTGACCGGGGTACTGTCGGGCGGCGTCTTCGCCTGGCTCCAGACCCAGACCAGCGTGTTCCTGGGCGATGCCACGGCGGTGCTCTTCAAGTGGCTGACCTGGCTGGCCGCCGTTGCGCTGGGAAGCGCAGGTTTCGCGCTGATCATGCGCTACGGACCGGATCGGCGCCCCGCGAAATGGCGATGGCTGGCCCCCGGTTCGCTGCTGGCCACCCTGCTGTGGATCGCGGTTTCCTTCGGTTTTTCGCTCTATGTGGCCTATATCAGCGACTACAACGCGACTTACGGATCGCTCTCGGCCATCGTCGTTTTCCTGATGTGGCTCTATCTCTCGGCCTACGGCGTATTGCTCGGCGCCCTCGTCAATGCCGAGATCGAGCGGCAGACCTTTTGCGACACGACCACAGGCCCTACGCTTCCGGCCGGAGAACGCGGCGCCGTACTGGCCGACCTGATCGACAACCGCGTCCCTTCCGCATCAGACCTTGAGCGCCACAAGCGGCGCCGGGCAGAGCAAGTGCGGCATCAGGCCGACTAGATATCAGGCCGAGTGGAACAGGATTAGCGGATTTCGAGAACGCGCCTCTTCTCGTCCAGTCGCACCAGCAGATCTGCGCGTGCGGGCATTTCCGCGAGGATCCACCGCGTCAGCCGCTCGTAATGGGCAATGAAACGGGCGACGGCCTGCTCGTCCATGCGCCGCGTTCCCGCATCGCTCGGCGCAAGCCCGCGTTCCTGTTCCAGCCTCCAACCGTGAACCACTTCGAAGCCTGGTGCCGCCAGCAATATCAGCCGGTCGATCCGCGCGAAGAGACGCTGATAGGAATCGCCCAGGGTATCGTTGACGATGCTGCGCCAGCGCCCATCCGGGTCTTCCGACGCTTCCAGAAAATTGACCGGCTGCGGCAATTCGCTGCCCGGCTGCGGAAATGCGCCCACGCACCAGCCTTCGAACAGAAGCACCTCACATCCCGGTGCCACGATCGGCCAGTCCCCCTCAGGAATGCGATCGTCGCGCAACTTGTCGAACCTTGGCAGCGCCGCCGGTAACCCGCCTTCAAGGATGTCGAGAACTTCAAGCCCCAAGGCGATGTCATGGGTGCCCGGCACACCGCGTGTCGCAAAAAGAGGATGAAGACTCCGCCCAAGGTCCGCGCGCTCGTCGTGGGTCAAGTAGAGATCGTCGAGCGACAGGATGGCCGCATGCCGTTTCTCCCGGGAGCAATGCTGCATGACTTCGGCTGCCAGAGTGGACTTGCCCGACCCTTGCGCGCCGCACAGTCCGATGACCACCGGTCGATGACGATACTTGCCCAAGGCCGAGCGGATCTGCTCCATCACGGCCTCGACCAGACGGGGATCCAGTTGCGGATCGCTGCGAAGACTGTCGTCGCGTCTCATCAAGCCTCTTTCTTCGGAACCGGCGATCCTGGCAAGCAGGCCCTTGCGCATCGCGCCTGCGATCAGCCTTCGGCGCTGTTGAAGCGACCGTGGCTCTGTGACTAGCTAAGGATCGCACGAAGCGGGATCGGCGCGAACGCCCGCCCACCCCAACGGGGCCCGCAGGAGAGGAAGGACAGCAAGCATGGACGACGTTCTGGGATACCGCGGTAAACGCGTCATCGTGAGTGGGTGCTTTTCGGGGATGGGAGAGGCTACAGCGCGGATGCTGGTCGATCTCGGCGCGGAAGTACACGGCTTCGACTTCAGGGAAAGTTCGGTGCCGATGGCCTCGTTCACGCAGATCGACTTGCGTGATCCGTCGACGATCGAAGCCGCCGCGACCAAGGTCGGCGGCAGGATCGACGCCCTGTTCAACTGTGCGGGCCTTCCCGGTGGCGGCGGTTTCCCGGCGATCGACGTCATGAAAGTGAACTTCCTCGGCACCCGCCACCTTACCGACACCGTCGTGCCCATGATGGAACCGGGCGGCGCGATCGTCTCGATCGCCTCTACCGGCGGGCTCGGTTGGAGCCGACGCATTCCCGTCCATATGCAGATTCTTGCCACGCAGGGCTTCGACGCGGGCCTGGCCTGGTGCGAAGCCAATCTCGACCAGGTCGCCGAAGGCTATGCCTTTTCCAAGGAAGCGGTAATCGTCTGGACCCAGTTCATGGGGGCGCAGCTGATCAAGAAGGGCATCCGCATCAACTGCTCGCTGCCCTCCCCGACCCAGACGCCGATGATGGCGACTTTCCATGCCACTTCCGGCAAGGAGATCGTCGATGCCGCCGCTGAACCGCTCGGCCGCTATACCACGCCCGAGGAACAGGCCGGACCGCTGGTGCTGATCAACTCCAGGCTGGCCGGTGTGGTCAATGGCATCGTCATGCCGGTCGATGGCGGCTTCATGGGCGGACTTGCCACAGGGCAGGTGGATATCTCCAAGATGATGGGCAAGCAGGCGGCCTGATACCTGTCGACGAAACGAAGGGGGCTGGACCGAGTGACGTCCGGCCCCTTTTACCTATGCGTCAACCTGCTAAGGCATGTGCCGGAAAACGGAGAAGGACCTGGCAGCATGGACGACGCGGTACTCTACGAGATCGACGGTGATGGCATCGTCACCCTCACCCTCAATCGCCCGGACATGCGCAACCCGATCTCCGACCCCGAAGTGATCGAAGGGCTGCTCGGTGCTCTCGAAAGGCTGGAAAGCGATCCGGCGGCGCGGGTCGCCATCCTGACCGGTGCAGGCAAGGGTTTCTCGTCCGGCGGCAATATCAACGAGATGAAGCCCGGCGGCAATGTCAACGGCGGCGTGCCGACCCGTACCCGCGTCAATTACAAGCGCGGCATCCAGCGCCTCCCGCTCGCCTTTGCCGCGCTGGAAGTGCCGGTGATCGCCGCCGTGAACGGTGCGGCGGCCGGTGCAGGCTGCGACCTCACCTGCATGTGCGACTTGCGCATCGCCGGCGAAAGCGCCCGCTTCGCCGAGAGCTTCGTGAAGATCGGACTTATCGCCGGCGACGGCGGCTCCTGGCTGCTGCCCCGCGTCGTCGGCTGGTCGAAGGCTGCCGAGATGGCGCTGACCGGCGACATGATCGATGCCGCCGAGGCGCTCGCCTGCGGTCTCGTCTCCAAGGTCGTGCCGGATCACCTGCTCATGGACGAGGCGCGCGCCCTTGCCCGCCGCATCGCCGCAAACCCGCCGCACGCGGTGAGAATGACCAAGCGCCTGCTCTGGGAGGGGCGCCGCAGCGATCTGCCTACCCTGCTCGAAATGGCCGCCGCCATGCAGTCCGCGGCCCATACGACGGACGACCACGCCGAAGCCGTCGAGGCTTTCTTCGAAAAGCGCAAGCCGGTGTTCAAGGGATCTTGAATTTCGATGTGATCGGCGCATATGGCGATCACATCGAAATGTGAAAATGGATTGTACCCATGGCTGGTAATGTAATCGAGCAAGTCCGCAGGCTCGTCAACGAGGGCGGCATGAGCAAGGCCGGTCTCGCCCGCGCCGCAGGGCTTCACGCCAATACGCTGCGCGACTGCACCGAAGCCGACTGGAATCCCACCGCCGAAACCCTGACCAAGCTGGAACGCTTCCTGCTTTCCAACGACGACAGGCCGGTTCTCGTCCCGATCGAGGAGATCATCGACGAGGCCCGCAACGGCCGCATGTTCATCCTCGTCGATGACGAGGATCGCGAGAACGAGGGCGATCTCGTAATCCCGGCGCAGATGGCGACGCCCCAGGCGATCAACTTCATGGCCACCCATGGACGCGGCCTGATCTGCCTTACGCTCACCAGCCAGCGCGTGGAGGAACTCGGCCTCGACCTGATGAGCCGCCATAACGGCACGCGCCACGAGACAGCCTTCACCATCTCGATCGAGGCCCGCGAAGGCGTGACCACCGGCATTTCGGCGGGCGACCGCGCACGCACCATCTCGGTCGCGATCGACGGCACCAAGACCAAGGCCGATATCGTCACGCCCGGCCATGTCTTCCCCTTGCGCGCCCGCGACGGCGGCGTGCTGGTCCGCACCGGCCATACCGAGGCGGCGGTGGACATCTCGCGCCTTGCCGGTCTCAACCCTTCCGGCGTGATCTGCGAGATCATGAAGGACGACGGCACCATGGCGCGCATGGACGACCTGATCGCCTTCGCCCGCATCCATGACCTCAAGATCGGCACGATCCGCGACCTGATCGCCTATCGTCGCAAGCACGACCGCATGGTCGAAAAGAAGAACGAGATCACTTTCCAGAGCCGCTACGGCGGCCAATGGCTGGCCCGCAGCTATTTCAACAAGGCGACGGGCGAAGAGACGATGGCGCTCATCAAGGGCCGGATCGACCCTGCCAAGCCGACGCTCGTGCGCATGCATACCCTGTCGATGTTCGTCGACGTGCTGGGCGAGGAATCCACCGATCGCGGCGACCTGCTGCACCGCTCGATGGAAATGATCGCCGAGGAAGGCACCGGCGTGATCGTCGTCATCAACCGCCAGGCCACCGGTTCGATCTCGCGGGTCATGGATATCAAGCACCAGGTTCGCGCCGGTGAAACGCCGGACCTTGAGGAACTGCGCGATTATGGGGTAGGCGCCCAGATCCTTGCCGAGTTGGGCATCCACGACATGATCCTGCTCACCAATACCCATCATTCGCTTGTCGCGCTGGAAGGCTACGGGCTTAACATCGCAGGCGAGCGCCCCATCACTGCTTCTGAAGGAGCCAACTGACATGGCCCGTTTCCTTATCGTCGAAGCCCGCTTCTACGACCACCTCAACGACAAGCTGATCGCAGGCGCCAAGGCCGCGCTCAAGGCTGCCGGACACCAGGCGGAAGTCATCACCGTTCCCGGCGCGCTGGAGATCCCCGCCGCGATCTCGCTGGCCGATGCGACCGGCGACTATGACGGCTACGTCGCGATCGGCGTGGTCATTCGCGGCGAAACCTACCATTTCGAGATCGTCGCAGGCGAATCCGCGCGCGGCATCATGGCGCTGACGATGGACGGCATTCCCATCGGCAACGGCATCCTGACGGTCGAGAACGAGGAGCAGGCCCTCGTCCGCGCCGAACCGTCGCAAAAGGACAAGGGCGGCGAAGCGGCAAAGGCGGCCGTTGCGCTCTACGACCTCAAGGAAAAGTTCGGCTGAGCCCGTCTCAAGGCTAAAAACAAAAATGCCCGCGATTCCGCGGGCATTTTTTATGGATGGTGCGCCCGACGGGATTCGAACCCATGGCCCCCAGATTAGGAATCTGGTGCTCTATCCGGCTGAGCTACGGGCGCACTCGAGGGGCCTCCTAGCTTGGCGCGCGATACTTGGCAATCGTTCGATGGAGCCGTTTCAATTGGCCTTTTCGGGGGGAACGATCGGGAACGGCAAAGGCGCAACGGCGATGCCTTCCTCGATGAGTTCCTTCGCCTGCTCGGGCGTCGCGCGGCCATGGATGGATTCGCTGTCGCGCTCGCCATAGTGCATGGCCCTGGCATCCTCCACGAAGCTGTCGCCCACGAAGCGACTGGATTTCAAAGCCTCCGCCTGCATCACCGCCAGTTTCTGAAGCACTTCCACGGCCTGCGGCGGAAGTTCGACCGGCGGCGGGGCTGGCAGGTCAGCGCTCGGCGGCGATGAGGGAATTTTGGCCGGAAGCGGGCCTGCGGCAGATTCGGAACGCTGGTTGCCCTTGCGCCCCAGGCGCGGGGCCTGGACGGCCTTGAACACCTCGGCCGATCCGCACTGCGGACATGCCAGAAGGCCGCGCTCCTGTTGCCGCGCGTAATCGTCGGAGGACTTGAACCAGCCCTCGAAACGGTGCTGCGCGGAACGGCATTCGAGATCAAAGACGATGGGCATCGCGGCCTATTTGGCGATATCGCGGCGATTGGCAAGACTGGGCAATTGCGCCCGCACTTCAGCAATGCGAGCGAGGTCGATATCCACGAAACCCAGCCCAGCACTATCGCCGCCAAGATCGAGCAGCACTTCGCCCCAGGGATCGACCGCAAGCGAATGGCCGTAGGTTTCGCGCCCGTCCTCGTGATGGCCGACTTGTGCCGCACTCAGCACGAAAGCGCTCGCCTCGACCGCGCGGGCGCGCTGCATGAGATGCCAGTGCGCGCGGCCGGTCGGGACGGTAAACGCCGCAGGCACCGCGATCACATCGCATTTCTGCCGCCCCAGCGTCTCGAACAGTGCAGGGAACCGCACGTCGTAGCAGATCGCCAGACCGAGACGGCCGAGCGGTGTCTCCACCGTGACGGCCCGGTCTCCCGGCGCATAGGCATTCGATTCCCGCCAGGATTCGCCGGAGGCGAGATCGACGTCGAACATGTGGATCTTGTCGTAACGCGCACGGATCTCGCCGCTATCGTCGATCACGAAAGCGCGGTTGGCATAGCGGGCATCGCCCCCTTCGCCGTCCGGGCGCACCGCCAGCGAGCCGACATGGATCCAGATCCCTTCGCGCGCCGCCGCCTCCCGCGCGGCGGCAAGCACGCGATCATCGGCTTCGGTGACGATGTTCGCGGCGGCCCGTTCCCGCTTGCGATCGAGCAGGCCGGACATCTCGGGCGTGAACAACATGGCCGCGCCGCCCGCGCCGGCCTCGCGCGCGGCGTTCACGATCGCGGCGGCATTGACTTCGGGCGAAATCCCCGACGTCATCTGGAACAGTGCGGCGCGGCTCATGGCCATCAGAGCCCGAGAACCGGATCGAGCTTGCCCGCCCGGTTCAGGGCATTGATGTCGTCGAACCCGCCGTAAGGCGTTCCATCGACTAGTACTTGCGGAACCGTGCGCGCACCGGGAACGCGTTCGAGCATTTCCTCGCGCTTCGGGCCGCCCATCGTGATGTCGTATTCCTCATAGGATACGCCCTTATCGTCCAGCAGCGACTTGGCCATGGTGCAGTAAGGGCAGCCCCACTTGGTGTAGATTTCCACTTTGGGCTGGCTCATCGAACTCTTCCTTCTTCTTTTGGCGACATCGAAACCCGATACCGAAACCCGACACCGAAACAGGGCGCTCGCGGCGCTTCGGCGCAGGCCTTGAAACGCCGGGCGGCTATCATATCTAGGTATTCGAGTCATGGCCCGCCAAGGGCATGGCTCGGGAACGGGGCGCCGGAAATGCCGGGCCCCGATCGCACGAAGATTGCTCATTGGAGGATTTTTGTCATGAACCGTATCGATTTTTCGCCCTATCGCCGCACCATGGTCGGTTTCGACCGCCTGTTCGACATGATCGAGAACCAGGGCCGCGCAAACCCGGGCGACAAGTACCCCCCCTTCAATATCGAACGCCGCGGCGCCGATGCCTATCGCATCACTCTGGCGGTCGCGGGCTTCAAGCCGGCCGATATCGATATCACAGCGCAGGCGAACCTGCTGGTGGTCAAGGGACACAAGCCCGAAGAACCCAGCGAAGGCGAAATGCTGCATGTCGGCATCGCCCAGCGCGGTTTCGAGCGCCGCTTCGAACTTGCCGATTACGTCCGCGTCGATGCCGCCGACCTTGCCGACGGACTTCTGATCATCGACCTCGTGCGCGAAGTGCCTGAGGCGATGAAGCCCAAGAAGATCGCGATCGGCGGCAATACGCTGACCGTGGTGGAAGGCAGCGCCGGAGACGATTCGGCCGCAGCCTGACAGGCCTAATCACTAACATGATGGAGCGGTCCGGGAATGCCCGGGCCGCTCTTTTTGCTGGAATGTTGCGTGACACGCGGCAAACGCGACCAAAAGAGAGATGGACTGGACGAACCGGGCGTCTAAGCCGCAAGCTTTGCCAAGCAAGCGGGCCGCATTTCTCTCATGTTATCCATCCTGTCGGTCGTCCTGCCGATCTTCGCATTGACCCTTGTCGGCTGGCTGTCGCGGCGCGCCGGGATCTTCGGTCCGCGATCGACGACGGAACTGAACCGCTTCGTCGTCTACCTTGCCCTGCCCGCGCTGCTGTTCGACATTGTTGCCAAGGCGGATGCGGCGCAGCTCTGGCAGCCCGGTTTCATCGCCGTCTTCGGTATTGGCACTTTCTTCTTCTTCGCCCTCACCGTGCTGATTAGCCGCATGGGCGGAGCGGAGATCGGAAATGCCGCGATCCATGGGCTGAACGGCGCCTATTCCAACACCGCTTTCCTCGGATTTCCCCTCCTGCTGGCAACGCTGGGCCCCGCCTCACAGACGCTCACCCTGATCGCCACCATCAACACCGTGTGCATGCTTTTCGCCGTTGCCATCGTGCTGATCGAATTCGGCAACCAGGCCGGCGCCAGCCCATTGACCATCCTTCTGCGGGTATCCCAGGCGTTGCTGCGAAATCCGCTGGTCCTTGCGCCGCTGCTCGGCGCAATAGTGATGTTCAGCGGCGTGGGCGTCGCGGAGCCTCTCGACGCCTTTCTGAAGCTGCTGGGATCCGCCGCCAGCCCCTGCGCGCTCGTATGCCTCGGCATGTTCCTCGCCGAACCTCGCGAAGCGGAAAGCGGCGGTGGGGGAAAGACCGCCCTGCTCGTGGCCCTGAAGCTCTTCGCCTATCCCGCGCTGACATTCGCGCTGGCGTACTGGGTCTTCCCGCTGGCCAAACCGCTGCGCAACGCGGCAGTCCTGCTCGCCGCGCTGCCGACTGGAACAGGCCCCTTCATGCTCGCGGAATTCCATCGGCGCGAAGGCGCTCTTACTGCCAAGGTGATCCTGATCTCGACGATACTTTCCGTCGGAACGATCACGCTCCTCCTCACCGCGATCGGCTGATCGAGACGAAAAAGGGGGCGGAACCTTCCCGGTTCCGCCCCCTTTTTCCTGTTTCTGCGAACCGGCCTGGATCAGACCAGTCGGGCCTGCCGGAGTGCTGCGGCAACGAACCCTGCGAAGAGCGGATGCGGCTCGAAGGGGCGCGACTTGTATTCCGGGTGGAACTGCACGCCCACGAAGAACGGATGATCCGGCCGCTCGACGATCTCGGGCAGCAGTCCGTCCGGCGACATGCCGGAGAAGATCAGCCCATTGCCTTCCAGCGTCTCGCGGTAGGAAGCGTTCACTTCATAGCGGTGACGGTGACGCTCGGAAATCTCGGTGCTGCCGTAGATCGAAGCGACATGGCTGTTGGGCGAGAGTTCGGCCTTGTAGGCGCCAAGGCGCATCGTGCCGCCCAGATCGCCGCCTTCGGCACGCTTTTCGAGACCGTCCTTGCCCATCCACTCGGTGATGATGCCGACGACCGGTTCCTCGGTCGGACCGAATTCCGTGGAGTTCGCCTTCTCGACACCGGCCGAGCGGGCGCCCTCGATGCAGGCCATCTGCATGCCGAGGCAGATGCCGAAGAACGGCACTTCGCGCTCGCGGGCGAAGCGCACCGAGGCGATCTTGCCTTCCGTGCCGCGCTCGCCGAAGCCGCCGGGCACCAGAATGCCGTGCATCGGCTCAAGGGCTGCGGCGATTTCCGAATCTTCCTTTTCGAAGATCTCGGCATCGATCCACTTGACGTTGACCTTGACGCGGTTGGCCATGCCGCCGTGAACGAGTGCTTCGTTCAGCGACTTGTAGGCGTCCTGCAGGCCGACATACTTGCCGACGACACCGATGGTCACTTCGCCTTCGGGATGCTCGAAACGGTCGGTAATGTCGTTCCAGCGCGAAAGGTCGGGCGCGTGCGATTCCATGCCGAAGTGGTGGAGCACTTCCGCATCGAGACCTTCCTGGTGATACTGGAGCGGCACCGCATAGATATTCGGCGCGTCGAGCGCAGGGATCACGGCCTGCGGACGGACGTTGCAGAACAGCGCGATCTTGCGGCGCTCGCTCTCGGGAAGCTCACGATCGCAGCGACACAGCAGGATGTCGGGCTGGATGCCGAGGCCGGTCAGCTCGCGCACCGAGTGCTGGGTCGGCTTGGTCTTCAACTCGCCGGCGGCCGCGATGTAAGGCACCAGCGTGACGTGGACGAAGCAGGTCTGCTCGCGGCCAAGCTCGTTGCGCATCTGGCGCAGAGCCTCGACGAAGGGCAGGCCTTCGATATCGCCCACCGTGCCGCCGATCTCGCAGAGCACGAAGTCGAGGTCGTCGGTCTCCGTCAGCGCGAAGTCCTTGATTGCGTCGGTCACGTGCGGGATCACCTGGACCGTGGCGCCGAGGTAATCGCCGCGGCGTTCCTTGGCGATGATGTCCTGGTAGATCCGACCCGACGTGATGTTGTCCGCCTGACGGGCCGAGACGCCGGTGTAGCGCTCGTAGTGGCCGAGATCGAGGTCGGTCTCGGCACCGTCGTCGGTCACATAGACCTCGCCGTGCTGATAGGGGCTCATCGTCCCCGGATCGACGTTCAGATAGGGATCGAACTTGCGGATGCGCACGCGATAGCCGCGTGCCTGCAGGAGAGCCGCGAGGCTCGCCGCCATGAGACCTTTGCCGAGCGAGGAAACCACGCCGCCGGTGATAAAAATATGCCGCGCCATGGGAGTCGGCCCTTAAATTGCATGGGGGCACGAGCGCAAGAGCGCTGTGCCTCAATCCACAGTTCAAAACGAATGAAATGCCGCCTGCCAGAGCCAGACGGCATTCCTGTTACGATGATACGCCGGGCGAAGCCCTGCCGAATGCCAGGTTACTGGCCGGCAGCACCCGAAAGCGGATCGTTGGCCGGTGCGTTTCCGGCCGGAGCCGAGGTAGCGCCATCCGCCGGAGCAGCGGCCGGTGCGGCCGCGCCGGCGAGCGGATCGGCCGGCTGCGCGGGCGCGGCCGGAGCCGTCTCGCGCTGAAGGGACGTGTCGATATCGCGGCCGGTGGTCGTATTGACCGCAAGCGCCGCAAGCACGATCGAAAGGATCACGAAGACTGCCGCAAGAACGCCGGTGGCGCGCGTCATGAAGTTGGCCGCACCGCGCGCCGACATCAGGCCCGAAGGGCTGCCGCCGCCCACGCCGAGACCGCCGCCTTCCGACTTCTGCATCAGAATGACGACGACGAGCAGGAGCGCGACGATCGCCTGGACAACGGTCAGGAAGGTGAACAGCATCTTGCGTTTTTCTCAGTCTTCTCGGGGGCCGAAAGCCCGCATCTCAAGCGGCGCAGATAGGCGCTCCCCGCCTTCCGCGCAAGTCATCAGCCGAACACCGGGCAAATACCCCTGTTCCGGCGAAAATCCCCGGCTCAGTCGTTGCCCAGCGAAGCTGCGGCACCGACGATGGCCAGGAAGCTCTCGGCGCTCAGGCTCGCGCCGCCGACCAGCGCTCCGCCCACGTCAGGCACGGAAAGCAGTTCGCCGGCATTGTCGGCCTTTACCGAGCCGCCGTAGAGAATGCGCACGTCCGCCCCGCCCTCGCCGTAGATGGTCAAGAGCTTCGCGCGGATCGCCGCATGCATGGCCGCGACGTCCTCGATCGAGGGAACGCGGCCGGTGCCGATCGCCCAGACCGGCTCGTAAGCCACGGAAAGCTTCTCCGGCGCGCCATCGACAGCCGGGCAGGATCCCTCGATCTGCGCGGCGACCACGGATTCGGCATCGCCTGCATCGCGCTGCGCCTCGGTTTCGCCGACGCAGAGAATCACCGCGAGGCCCGCCGACAGCGCTGCCTCGCCCTTGGCCCTCACGTCCGCATCGCTCTCTCCATGGAGCGTGCGGCGCTCGGAATGGCCGACGATGGTGAAGTCCGCACCGGCATCCTTGAGCATCGGGGCGGAGATGTCGCCGGTGAAGGCGCCGCTTTCCTCCGCGCGGCAATCCTGCCCGCCGACGCCGATCAGTTCGACCGCATCGCGAAGGCGGTAGAGCAACGTCGCCGGGGGCGCGACCGCCACCTGCACCTTCGGGAAGCGTGCGGCAGCCCGGTCGATCGCGCGCGCCTCGTTGAGCATCGCACGCGTGCCGTTCATTTTCCAGTTACCGACGATGTAGGGCAGACCAGCCATGTTCTTGAGAAACCTTGATTTCAGGGCGCATCGGCGCTTCGGAAACCCGCAAGGGAGCGGGAATCGCGCGCCGCGCTGTCGGGGCGCTGCTAGGGCAATGAGGCCCATCTTGTCAAAATCCGTGCTTTCCCGGTTCGCCCCGGCTCGGGCCAACTCCAGTGATCGACACCGTCCAATCGACGAGTCGCGGCGCGGTTATCGAACGTCGCCATTGCAGGATCACACAAGCCACCCTAAAGCCTGCCGGATTTCGTGCGACGGCAAGGCCATCGCTGCGACCTGAACCCAGAATTTCCACGCTGATCGGCACGGTACATGCTTTCATTCTTCCGCAACGTCCTGAAGTCCAAGATCGGCGCCGGCATTGGCCTGGCGGTGCTGGTGCTCATCACTCTGGCTTTCGTGGGCGGTGACCTTACGGGCCTTAGCGATTCCACCGGAATCACCAACGGCTCCTCCGTCGCCACCGTGGGCAAGGACGATATTCAGGAGAACGAACTCGGCCTCGCCGCCAAGTCCGCGCTGACCCGCGTCCAGGCCGAAGACCCGACGATGACCATGAAAATGCTCATCGCCCAGGGCGGCCTCGAGCAAGTGCTGGATGAACTGATCGATCGCACCGCCACGGCATTCTTCGGCAAGAAGATCGGCGTCGTCGCCGGCGATCGCCTGATCGACAGCGAGATCGCGCGCATTCCCGCCTTCCAGGGCGTGGACGGCAAGTTCGACCAGACCACCTACCGCCAGCTCCTGGCGCAGCAGGGCCTTTCCGAGAAGTCGCTCCGCGACGACATCGCGCAGGGCCTGATCGCGCAGCAACTCATGCTGCCCGCGCAGTTCGGCACCACGATGTCGAGCTTTGCCGCAAAGCGCTACGCCGCGCTGCTTGACGAAAACCGCTCCGGTTCGGTCGTCGCCCTGCCTTCGCAGGTCTTCTTCCCGGCCAACGCGCCGTCGGACGCCGAACTCCAGGCGTTCTACAAGGCCCATACCAACGCCTTCATCCGCCCCGAGCGCCGCGTGATCCGTTACGCCGCCTTCGGCGAAAGCGCCGTCAAGGATGTCGCCGCTCCTAGCGATGCCGACATCGCCAAGCGCTATCAGGCGGACAAGGCGCTTTACGCCGCGCAGGACAACCGCAAGATCACGCAGCTGATCGTGCCCACCGAAGCCGCGGCCAAGGCCGTTGCTGCGGAAGTCGCCGGCGGCAAGACCCTTGAAGCGGCGGCCAAGGAAAAGGGCCTTTCGACCGCGAATCTCGAATTCTTCAGCAAGGAACAGCTCTCAGGCCAGTTCTCGCCCGCCGTCGCCGATGCCGTTTTCGCGGCCCCCGTCGGCAAGCTTGCCGCGCCCCAGAAGAGCGCGCTGGGCTGGCACCTGATCCGTGTCGAGGAAGAGCAGAAGAAGCCGGAACGCGCCCTCGCGGCCGTGAAGGACGAGATCGTCGCCAAGCTGACCGAGGAAAAGAAGCGCGCCGCCTTCACCGATCTCCTCGCCAAGATCGAGGACGAGTTCGGCAACGGCGCCAGCCTCGTCGAAGTCGCCAAGTCGCTGGGCGCCACCGTGGAAACCACTGCGCCGATCACCGCGAACGGCCAGGTTTACGGCAAGCCCGGCGAAACCGCGCCTGCCCTGCTCCAGCCCGTGCTGAAGACCGCTTTCGGCATGGATCAGGAAAAGCCGCAGAGTGCGCAGGTCGGCAAGGACGGCAACCAGGTTTCGCCGGAAGCCAGCTTCATCGTCTACGACGTCACGCAGATCACGCCCTCCGCGCCCGCGCCGTTCAAGGAAATCGTGAACGACGTGAAGTCGGCCTGGCAGCTCGACAAGGGCGCCGCCGCAGCAAAAGCCGCCGCGATCCAGATCCAGGCCCAGATCCGTCAGGGCAAGAGCCTGGAGCAGGCCGTCGCCGCCCTCGGCAAGACGCTGCCGCCCGCCGAGCAGGTCTCGATGTCGCGCGCCACGCTCACCGCGGCGCTGCGCTCGGGCCGCCAGGTACCGCCGCCGGTCTCGCTGATGTTCCACATGGCCAAGGGCACCGTGAAGGTTCAGGCGGCCGGACAGGATCGCGGCTGGTTCGTGGTCGTCCTGAAGGATGTCGTGCCCGGCAAGGTGGAATCGGCCCAGCTCGTCGAAGGCACCCAGCGTGAACTCGGCGGCCAGCTCGGCCAGGCCTATACCGACGCGCTGAGCAAGGCGATCCGCAAGGAAGTGGGCGTCACCAAGCACGACAAGGCAATCGCCGCCGTGCGCGACCAACTCGCCGGCGCCGGTAGCGCCGAGTAAGCAGTGCCGAGTAAGCAATGAAGATGAAGACCGGGGTTATGGAACGCGAATCGGATCGCCTTGCGGCATTGGCTCAGCTCTCCCAGGGCAAGCCGGCCCTGCTCTGGCGAAAGCTCGTCGCGGATACCGAAACCCCGGTTGCCGTCGCGCTCAAGCTCTTCGAGGAAGGGCGCGGCGACTTTCTGCTGGAATCGGTCGAAGGCGGCGAAACCCGCGGACGCTACAGCCTGATCGGCCTCGACCCGGACCTGGTGTTCCGTGCAGAAGGCAATACCTGCGAGATCAACCGGAACTGGCAGGAAGACCGTCAGGCCTTCTCGCCGCTGCCGGGCGCTACCCTGGCGGAACTGCGCGCCCTTGTTGAAAGCTGCCGTTTCGACGTTCCGCCGCAGCTTCCGCCTGCGCTTGCCTGCCTTGTCGGCTATTTCGGCTACGAGACCATCGGCCTTGTCGAAAAGCTCCCGCGCGCACCGCAGAGCACCCTCGCCCTGCCCGACATGCTGTTCGTGCGGCCTTCGCTGATCCTCGTGTTCGACCGTCTCAGCGACGAATTGTTCTGCGTCGCGCCGCTCTGGCCGGAAGCCGGCTCCCTGGAGCGTCTGGTCGAGGCGGGCAGTGAGCGAATCGACGAAGCCCTGCGCAAGCTGGCCGCTCCGGCACCGGCCTGCGCGCCCATGGGCGAGCTTGCCGAGCCGGTGCAGACGCCGGTCATGGCCGCTGCCGATTACGAATCCATGGTGCTGCGCGCCAAGGACTACATCGAGGCCGGAGACATCTTCCAGGTCGTGCTGGCCCAGCGCTTCACTTGCGAATTTCCGCTGCCGCCGCTGGCGCTCTACCGCTCGCTCCGGCGTGTCAATCCTTCGCCGTTCCTCTACTTCCTCGACATGCCCGGCTTTGCGCTGATCGGTTCGAGCCCGGAGATCCTGGTCCGCGTCCGCGATGGCGAAATCACGATCCGCCCAATTGCGGGCACCCGCCCGCGCGGGAAGACGGCATCGGAAGACAAGGCCAACGAAGTGAGCCTGCTCGCCGATCCGAAGGAACGGGCCGAGCATCTCATGCTGCTCGATCTCGGGCGCAACGACGTAGGCCGGGTCGCGGCGGCAGGCACGGTCGAAGTGACCGACAGCTACACGATCGAGCGCTACAGCCACGTCATGCACATCGTCTCGAACGTGGTCGGACGACTGGATACCGCAAAGCATGACGCGATCGATGCGGTCTTCGCCGGGTTCCCGGCGGGAACCGTTTCCGGCGCCCCCAAAGTCCGCGCCTGCGAGATCATCGCCGAACTCGAACCGGAAACCCGCGGCGCCTATGCGGGCGGCGTCGGCTATTTCGCCCCGGACGGCTCGGTCGATTCCTGCATCGTCCTGCGTACCGGCGTGCTCAAGGACGGGGTTCTCCATGTCCAGGCAGGTGCGGGTATCGTGGCGGACAGCATCCCCGCCTATGAACAGCGCGAGTGCGAGGCCAAGTCCGGCGCGCTCTTCGCCGCCGCCCGCGAAGCCGTGCGCGTCGCGGGGGAGCCGGGTTTCGGACAATGAGGGCGGCCGCCGCAGCGGCCGCGCTTCTTCTCGCCGCCTGCTCGCAAGGCGACGCCAAACAGGAAGTCGCAGCGCCGCCGCCACCGGCCTGTAGCGGCGCGACTTTCGAGGGCGTATCCTTCACCCATTGCACGGCTGATCCGGCCCGGCACACCATCCACATGGTGCTCGGCCCCAAGGGCGGCGCGCCCTATCGCAGCCTGTCGCAACTGGCGGTCGATCGTCCCGGCAAGAACCATGCCGTGGCCTTCGCGATGAACGGCGGGATGTTCGACGAAAAAGGGCAGCCGATCGGCTACTACGTCGAGGAAGGCCTGCGCCTGCACAAGCTCAACACCAACGAGGGCTGGGGCAACTTTCATCTCCAGCCCAACGGCGTGTTCTATGGCGACGCGGCAGGACGATGGACGATCCGCACCGCCGCCGATTTCGCGAAGTCGGTTTCCGATCGTCCCGATTTCGGCACCCAGTCCGGCCCGATGCTCGTGATCGGCGGAAAACTTCATCCGAAGATCGACGCGGATGGCGCATCGAAGAAGCTGCGCAACGCCGTTGGCGTCGACCGAAAGGGCCGCGCGCACTTCGTGATCTCGGACGAACCGGTTTCCTTCGGCAAGCTTGCGCGCTATTTCCGCGACAGCCTTGATTGCCCCAATGCGCTGTTCCTCGACGGCAGCGTATCCTCGCTCTGGGACCCGGAGCATGGGCGAGTGGACGGCGGACCTCCGCTCGGCCCCTTGATCGTCGTCGAGAAAGCGACGAAAGGCAGGAAATGATCCTCGTCATCGACAATTACGACAGCTTCACCTGGAACCTCGTCCATTATGTGATGGAACTGGGCGCCGAAGTCGAAGTCGTCCGCAACGACGCCCTTACCGCAGCGCAGGCCATCCAGAGCGGCGCCCAGGGCTTCCTCCTGTCGCCGGGCCCCTGCACGCCCAACGAGGCGGGCATCAGCCTGGACCTAGTCGGCGCCGCTGCCGATTCTGGCAAGCCGCTGCTCGGGGTCTGCCTCGGCCATCAGTCGATCGGCCAGTACTTCGGCGGGAAAGTGGTGCGCGGCGGGTTGATGCACGGCAAGACTTCGCCGGTGACGCATGACGATACCGGCGTCTTCGCCGGCATCCCCTCGCCCTTCACGGCGACCCGCTATCACTCGCTCATTGTCGAGGATATTCCCGAGGCGCTGAAGGTCAACGCCCGCTCGGACGACGGCCATGTCATGGGCTTCCGCCATGCCGACCTCCCCATCCACGGCGTGCAGTTCCACCCCGAGAGCATCGCCACCGAACATGGCCACGCCATGCTCGCGAATTTCCTGAGACTTTGCGGCTTGGAGGCAAGGCTGCCTTCGCGGATCGCGGCATGACGGTTCAGGCGATGCTCCCCGATCCCCAGCACCCGATCGACGAGGCGGAGGCCGAACACGCTTTCGGCCGGATCCTCGACGGCAAGGTCGATGACGAGGCGATCGTCCGCTTCCTCGTCGCCCTCACCGATCGCGGCGAAACCGCCAGCGAGATCGCAGGCGCCGCCCGCGCGATGCGCGCGCGCATGATCCCGATCAGCGCTCCGGCCAATGCCATCGATGTCTGCGGCACGGGTGGGGACGGACACCATACGCTGAATGTCTCGACAGCGGTCTCGCTGGTCGTCGCGGCCTGCGGCGTTCCGGTCGCCAAGCACGGCAACCGCGCCGCCAGCTCCAAGGCAGGCGCCGCCGATACGCTCGAAGCACTCGGCCTCGATCTCGACCGTGCCGCCGAAACCGCCGAGGAAACCCTGGGCGATCTGGGCATCTGCTTCCTCTTCGCCGCGCGCCATCATCCGGCGATGGGCCGGATCATGCCCATTCGCAAGGCGATCGGCCGCCGCACGATCTTCAACCTGATGGGACCGCTGGCGAACCCCGCAAACGTCAGCCGCCAACTCGTCGGGATCGCCCGCCCCGCCTATGTGCCGATCTATGCCGAGGCGCTGATGCACCTGGGCAGCGAGCATTCCTTCGTGATCTCCGGCGACGAAGGGCTCGACGAACTGAGCCTCGCCGGCGGCAATGAAGTGGCCGAAATCAGGAACGGCGAACTCTCCATGCGGCGGGTATCGCCCGAGGATGTCGGCTTGCCGGTGTCTCCGGTCGGCGCCATTCGCGGCGGCGATGCCGCCTACAACGCCGATGCCCTGCGCCGCCTCCTGCTGGGCGAGCACGGTCCCTATCGCGACGCCGTCCTTCTCAACGCCGCAGGTGCGCTCATCGTCGCAGGCGAAGTCGAAACCTGGCAGGAAGGCGTCGAGGAAGCAGCCGAGGCGATCGACAAGGGCCTTGCCAATGCCCTGCTCAATTGCTGGATTTCCGCGCTCAAGGCCTGATCCTGGCGCGTTTTCGAGGTACCGATGTCAGACAAGCTTACCGAGATTTGCGACACCAAGCGCGCGGAAGTGCAATCCCGCAAGGGCTTCGCGACCGTCAACGACCTCGATGCCCGCAGCGCCGATCAGAGCCCCCCGCGCGGCTTCGAGGCCGCCCTGCGCCGCAAGGCGGATGGCGGTTTCGCGCTAATCGCGGAAATCAAGAAAGCATCCCCCTCCAAGGGATTGATAAGATCAGATTTTCGCCCTGCCGAACATGCCATCGCCTATGAGCGCGGCGGTGCGGCCTGTCTCTCGATCCTGACCGATGCGCCCTATTTCCAGGGCCACGAGGATTTCCTGGTCGAAGCCCGCGCAGCCTGCTCGCTGCCGGTCATCCGCAAGGACTTCATGGTCGATCCCTGGCAGGTCGCCGAGGCCCGCTTGATCGGCGCCGACGCGATCCTGATCATCGTCGCCGCGCTCGACGACGTCGTCATGGCGGAAATCGAAGCCGCCGCCCTCGAACGGGGCATGGATTGCCTTGTCGAGGTTCACAACGAATCCGAAATGGAGCGTGCAAGCCGCCTGAAATCGCGACTGATCGGCGTCAACAATCGCGATCTCAAACGCTTCGTCACCGACATCGAAACCACCGTGCGGCTTGCGCCCCTGGCGCCGGAAGGAACCCTTCTGGTCAGCGAGAGCGGGATCAACGCTCATGCCGATCTCCAGCATCTGTCGGCCTGCGGCGCGCGTACCTTCCTGGTCGGGGAAAGCCTGATGCGCGAGGCCGATGTCGAGGCGGCAACCCGCCGACTGCTGCTGGGTGCATGAGCAAGTCCCTCACCCATATCGATGCTGACGGAACGGCCCGCATGGTCGATGTCGGCGCGAAAGCGGAAACCCGGCGCGTGGCCGTGGCATCAGGCCGGATATCCATGACCGGTGCGGCCCTCGCCGCCATTCGCGCAGGCGACGCGCCGAAAGGCGATGTTCTGGGAACGGCGCGCATTGCCGGGATCATGGCAGCCAAAAAGACTTCCGACCTCATCCCGATGTGCCATCCGCTGCCGCTCGACGCCGTCAATCTCGACTTCGCTTTTGAGGACAGCGCGATAACGGCCAGGGCGACCGTATCGCTAAACGGGCGAACCGGCGTTGAAATGGAAGCGATTACAGCCGTTTCCGTGGCTCTCGTGACGATTTACGACATGGCCAAGGCGCTCGACAAAGCCATGGTCATCGGCGACATCAGGCTGATCGAGAAGATCGGCGGAAAGTCTGGTCATTGGAAGGCGGCAGACCAGTTGCAATGAAGCCGCCGATGGATCTGGATGAGGCGCAGTCCCACCTGCTGGCGCTGGTCGAACCGCTCGCCATCGAACATGTCGATATCGAGGGCACGCTCGGACGCTATCTCGCCGCGCCGCTGCATGCGCGGCGCTGTCAGCCCATGGCGGACATGTCGGCCATGGACGGATATGCCGTGGCTGAAGACGATCTTGCCGGCCCCTGGCGGGTGATCGGAGAAAGCGCCGCAGGTCATCCCTTCACGGGCACGATAAATGCCGGCGAGGCCGTGCGGATCTCGACCGGCGCCCTGCTACCTTCCGGCGGCCGGGCCGTGATCCTGCAGGAAGACCTGCACCGCGCAGGCGACAAACTGACCCTTGCCGGAGAGGCGCCTTCGCCCGGAAACCGCCATATTCGCGCGAAGGGCATGGACTTCCCGGACGGTCATCTGCTGCTGGCAGCCGGAACGCAGATCGGCCCGGCGCAGGCCGGGTTGGCCATCGCCGCCGGGCACAGGCATCTTCCGGTATGCAGGATCCCCCGCCTCACCGTGATCGACAGCGGGGACGAACTTTCCAGCGATCCCGAATTCTGCGCCGAGCATCAGATTCCCGCCAGCAACGGCGCCATGCTCGTGGCGCTGGCACGCAGCCTCCCGGTCGATGCCAAGCGTAATGGACCGATTCCCGACGATATCGAGGCACTCGTCGCGGCCCTGGAAGCGGCATCGGATGCCGACATCATAGTCACCAGCGGCGGAGCGTCGGTGGGGGACCACGATCTCCTGCGTCCGGCCCTGGAGGCGTGGGGCGCCCGGATCGAATTCTGGCGCATCGCGATCAAGCCGGGCAAGCCGCTTCTGATCGCAACACGCAATCGCGGCGCGCGCAGGCAACTTGTCATCGGATTACCCGGCAATCCCGTGTCCAGCCTCGTAACCGCCTACCTTTTCATGCTTCCCGTGCTCCGCGCCCTCCTCGGCGCCGCCGATCCCCTGCCCCGGAAAATCACGATACGCCTCGCCGAGCCGCTGAAACCCGGCGGTGCGCGGCGGGAATTCCTAAGAGCCCGGTGGGATGGCGAAACGGTTCGAGCGCTGTCCCTTCAGGATAGCGGGGCGCTCTCGTCCCTGGCTGCAAGCAATGTTCTGATCGACCGCCCGGCTCACGCCCCCGCTGCCCTTGCCGGAGACGATGTTCAGGTATTCTTGCTCCAAAATGGCGGTATTGCTTGACTATACCCGGTTCGTTGCATAATTGTTCCCTCATTGTTCGCAGGTAAGTCGCTGAAAGGCGAAATGCGCTGACGGACGGCCCGGCGGGCGGAATCAGGTCCAAGTGCCGCAGAACACATGAGGCTAAGCAGATGTTGACGCGCAAGCAGCACGAATTGCTCCGGTTCATCCAGGTCCGGCTTGAGGAAAGCGGCATTTCCCCCAGTTTCGAGGAAATGAAGGAAGCGCTGGACCTCAAGTCCAAGTCGGGTGTCCACAGACTGATCTCGGCGCTCGAAGAACGCGGCTTCATCCGGCGCCTTCCCAACCGCGCCCGCGCGCTGGAGGTTCTTCGCCAGCCCGAAGATGCAAACCCCAAGCCTGCCAAGGCCACGCCCGCGACACCTGCGCGAGAAGCGACTACGCGCGCTCCTGCGGTCGGTGTGCCCGCCAACGACGTCATCGAAATTCCGCTTCATGGCCGGATCGCCGCAGGCGTTCCCATCGAAGCTCTGGAAGGCCAGTCCTCGCTTCCGGTTCCGGCGGCGCTGCTGGGCTCGGGCGATCATTATGCTCTGGAAGTTTCAGGCGATTCCATGGTGGAAGCCGGCATTCTCGATGGCGACTTCGCACTGGTGAAGCGCACCAACACGGCGCGGGACGGCGAGATCATCGTCGCTCTCATCCGCGGTGAGGAAGCCACGCTGAAATACTTGCGCCGCGAAGGCGGAATGATCCGGCTCGATCCGGCGAACGGGGCCTATGAACCCCAGATCTACGGGCCGGACGAAGTGGAGGTTCAGGGCAAACTCGCAGGCTTGCTCCGCCGCTATCACTGATGGGTGTCACTGGGAGGCGCCAGTGTCGTCTCCCTTGCCCAGGACGCCCTTTCCACTTGGTTTGCGAAGGGTCGAAAGGTCCTCGACCGCCACCATCCATGATCGCCTTGTGTTTCGCTCACCGACTTGACCGTCCGGGGTCCGACAGAAATCGCAAGGCCGCCTGTTCGATCCAGCAACCGGCGATCGGCCTTTAGCCATCTTGGCCGACAGGAGCCGGGAAGGCGCCGATCGGCGATAACCACATCTGCACGTGCGCAGGCCTTGGCCAATTGCTCTTCCGGCACGATACTGCGCCCCCGGGCAATCAGAAGATGTGTGACTTTCCCGGGACTGTTCAGGGCGACTGCACAGAAATCCTGATTGCACCGTGTACCGGAACTATTCCGCACCGCTTGCGGTCTCTGCGAAAGACCTGCCGCCTCCATGATGTTCTCCAGGGCATAGTCGCTGGAACTGTCGCGAAGCATGGCGATGCGGCCGTTGCCGGGATCGACCCATGCCACATGACGGCCATCGCCTGAGACCATGATGTCCGGCGCCTGCATCACCAGCAGCACCAGTAGTCCAGCCATGATCGGCAGCAGCCCCCAGAGACGGAATGTGCCGTTCCAAAGCCCAAGCCATAGACCGCCCGCCACGAAGAGCAGGAAGTGCCCTCCGCTCATTCCGGGCGTGACGATCACCGCGCCGGGGCGCGCTGCCACGAATCGGGCAATTTCAAGCAAGGCATCGATGGCGTGGGCAGCGAGCCACCAGACCGGCGCGCCCAATCCCACAATGTCGAGCGCCAGCGCCAGGGCGATCAGCGGCATGATCGCCAGTGTGGTCAACGGAATTGCAACGAGGTTCGCAAAAGCACCATAAAGTCCGGCCCGATGAAAATGGAAGAGGCCGATCGGCATCAGGACGATTTCGATAGCAATCCCGGTTGCGAGAAGCATCGCGAGCGCGCGCAAGCCCTTTGTCGAAACGGCTTCGTCACGGGGGCTCAGCCAGCGCTTCATCGGCTCGGCGCTGCCCAGGGCTACAAGCACCATGACCGCCGCGAAGCTCATCTGAAAGCTCGGGCCGAGGATCGACTCGGGCCAGATCAGCAAGACCAGAAAGGCCGCAACGGCCAGCAGCCGCATAGATAGGGCATCGCGGCCGTGGACGACCGCCAGAAGGACCAGCAAGGCGCCGAGGCAGGACCTTACGGTGGGCACCTGCGATCCGCTCAGTAGCGTATAGCCGATACCCACAAGCGCTCCGGCAATGCCCGCCAGGATCGGAAGCCGAACCCTCAGCGCCAAAGCGGGCGAGAGGGCCAGCAGGCGAAGTACCACGAGATAGGCGAACCCGATCACCGCGCTAACGTGAAGCCCGCTGATGGACAGAAGGTGCGCGAGGCCAGAATCCCGCATGGCCTGGACTTCCACATCGCCGATTGCGCCCATGTCTCCGGTCGTCAGAGCCGTTGCGATGCCCCCCGCCGTCCCGGGCAATCGTTTCGCAATATGATGCGAGAGCGCCATGCGCTGTGCGGTTAGCCAGTCCTGGCCCCCGCCCCGGGACACGATCTCGACCGGCGATGTCACCGATCCCGTGGCGGAAATACCCATGAACCATGCGGCCCTGGCAAAGTCATACCCGCCCGGAAACATCGGCGAAGCCGGAGGCGAAAGCCGTCCGCGAAATCGGATGACCGCGCCGCTGGCCAGTTCGTTGTCGCCCGAAGACAGCGGCAGATTTACGCGCACCTTGATCGGGTTGGCGCTTTCGGGATCGCGCATGGCCAGGGTGAGCCTCAAGCGGTCAAGGGCCGGCTGTTCTTCTATCCCGATGACGCGTGCCGTGAAACTGCCGCTGACCGGGTGTGAAATCGCCGGACGCCCAACGATTTCCGAACGTATCCAGATGGAAAGGAAACCCGCCAGAAACAGTAAAGAAAGGGACAGGACAGCCTGCCTGCTGTAAGGGAAGCGCAGGATGCCGCTGCGCCAGTTCAGTGCTAAAAGTGCAATCGTGACGCATACTACGCAAATGCCTGCCCATGCCTCCGCGGTTAACGATAAAAACCACGCAATTATGCCGATTCCAAAGGCTACCGTCAGCCATGGCCCTCTTGCGAAACCGCAGTTCGAAAGAAAACACTCGACACCGGCCAAACTGCTCGACAAGTGGCTCTGGCTGATCCATGGGCGATGCTGCATTGCAGCGCCTCCGGTGACATCCGGGCGCTCGAAATCAACCGTCGTGGCGGCGTGGCTGGCCATGGCGCGCATAGGACAGGAAGGTTTTTATAATGGCAAGCGGCAGTGCATCGAGCGGAGCGACGGCAAGCAAGACCGTCGTGACGCGCTTTGCCCCCTCGCCCACGGGCTATCTCCATATCGGCGGTGCCCGGACCGCGCTCTTCAACTGGCTGTTCGCCCGTCATCACGGCGGCAAGTACCTGCTCCGCATCGAGGACACCGACCGCGCCCGCTCTACCGAGCCTGCGATCGAGGCGATCTTCGACGGCCTGACCTGGCTGGGCCTGGATGGTGACGAACCCGCGGTGTTCCAGTTCGCCCGCTCCGACCGTCATGCCGAAGTGGCCGCCGAGTTGTTGGCCAAAGGCCATGCCTATCGCTGCTACCTGACGCCCGAGGAACTCGCCGAACGCCGCCAGAAAGCCCAGGAAGAGCGTCGGCCTTTCCGTATCGACAGCGAATGGCGCGATGCGGATCCCGCGACCTGGCCGGCGGGCCAGTCTTACGTCGTGCGCGTGAAGGCGCCGCGTGAAGGCGAAACCACCATTTCCGACCTTGTTCAGGGCGAAGTCACCGTCAGGAACGAGGAAATCGACGACTTCGTCATTCTTCGCTCGGACGGCACGCCTACCTACATGCTGGCCGTTGTCGTCGACGACAACGACATGGGCGTCACCCATGTCCTTCGCGGCGACGATCATCTGAACAACGCCTTCCGCCAGCTTGTGGTCATTCGCGGCATGGGCTGGGACGAACCCGTCTACGGCCACGTCCCGCTCATCCACGGCTCCGATGGCGCGAAGCTTTCCAAGCGGCACGGGGCGCTGGGCGTCGATGCCTATCGCGACGAGATGGGCGTGCTGCCCGAAGCCCTGTTCAATTATCTGTTGCGCCTTGGCTGGGGCCATGGCGACGAGGAATTCATCAGCCGTGAGAAGGCGGTCGAGTGGTTCGACATGGCGGACGTGGGCAAGTCGCCCTCGCGCTTCGACCTCGCCAAGCTGCAGAATCTCAACGGCCATTACTTGCGCGAGGCCGACGATGCGCGCCTTGCCGAACTGGTTGCGCCGCGCCTTGCCAAGGCCGGCTACGAAAGCCCGGATCTGCCCCTGCTGACGCAGGCGATGCCGGTGCTGAAGGTCCGCGCGAAGGACCTCAACGAACTTGCGGAAGGTGCTGAATTCCTTTTTGCCAAGCGTCCGCTCGCATTCAGCGAGAAGGCGCAGGCGCTCTTGACGGACGAGGCGCGGGGGCGCCTTGCCGCCATGCACGAGCGTCTTTCCTCGCAGCCCGAATGGGCTCTGGAGGCACTGGAATCCAGCCTTAAGGCAATGGCCGAGGACTTGGGATTGGGCCTCGGCAAGCTCGCACAACCCTTGCGGGCGGCCCTGACTGGTCAGACGACCTCTCCGGGTATTTTCGACGTATTGGTTCTGCTCGGCCGGGACGAAAGCCTTGCACGCATCGGCGCGCAGGCGGACGCTTCGACCGGGTCGCACATATAAGGAGTAAGAACTGGTGGGTGATCAGGTAAAACTGAATGCTGGTGGCACGGAATTCGACTACCCTGTGCTCAAGGGCAGTGTCGGCCCGGATGTCATCGATATCCGCAAGCTCTATGCCCAGACGGGCAAGTTCACGTACGATCCCGGCTTCACCTCGACGGCCAGCTGCGAAAGCGCGCTGACCTATATCGACGGCGACGAAGGCGTCCTGCTCCATCGCGGCTACCCGATCGGACAGCTGGCCGAAAACTCGTCCTTCATGGAAACCAGCTACCTGCTGCTCAACGGCGAACTGCCGAGCGCAGCCGAACTGGCGACTTTCGAGAACACCATCACGCGCCACACGATGCTCCACGAGCAGCTGGCGAACTTCTACCGCGGTTTCCGCCGTGACGCCCACCCGATGGCGATCATGTGCGGCGTGGTCGGCGCGCTTTCGGCGTTCTACCACGACTCGACCGACATCTCGGATCCCGAGCACCGCAAGATCAGCTCGCACCGTCTCATCGCCAAGATGCCGACGATCGCCGCTGCCGCTTACAAGTACTCGGTCGGCCAGCCCTTCGTCTATCCCGACAACAAGCTGAGCTACACCGGCAACTTCCTGCGCATGACCTTCGGCGTGCCGGCGGAAGAATACGAAGTGATCCCCGCCGTCGAAAAGGCGATGGACCGCATCTTCATCCTCCATGCCGACCACGAGCAGAACGCCTCGACCTCGACCGTGCGTCTTGCCGGTTCGTCGGGCGCCAATCCGTTCGCGTGCATCGCAGCCGGTATTGCCTGCCTCTGGGGCCCTGCCCACGGCGGCGCGAACGAAGCCGCGCTCAACATGCTCAAGGAAATCGGTACGCCGGACAAGATCCAGCACTACATCGACCGTGCGAAGGACAAGAACGATCCGTTCCGCCTGATGGGCTTCGGTCACCGCGTCTACAAGAACTACGATCCGCGCGCCACGGTCATGCAGAAGACCGTCCGCGAGGTGTTCGACGCGCTCAAGGTCACCGACCCGCTCTTCGAGACCGCCCTGCGCCTCGAGGAAATCGCTCTCAGCGATCCGTACTTCGCAGAGAAGAAGCTGTTCCCGAACGTCGATTTCTACTCGGGCATCATCCTTTCGGCCATCGGCTTCCCGACCACGATGTTCACGGCGCTCTTCGCCCTCGCCCGCACCGTGGGCTGGGTCGCGCAGTGGAACGAAATGATCTCGGATCCCGGCCAGAAGATCGGTCGTCCGCGTCAGCTCTACACCGGCCCGACGCAGCGCCACTACGTCTCGATCGACAAGCGCTGAGCCCGTCGCTCGATAGAGCGATCCGGTTTTGCCGAGAAAAAGAAGGCCCTCGCGAAAGCGGGGGCCTTTCTTTTTGACGCGAACGATCTTGCCATCCGGGGAGCCGAACTTTCAGTCGCATTCGTACAAGTACTTGAAATGCAAAATGCCGCTATATAGCCTTCCAAGGATTCCAGACTATTGGCGACGGGGGCGTTAGCGAATGATCCCGAATGCTTTCGGACGGATTGCCGTGTTTCTGCTTTCAGCGTCGCTGGTCGTTCCCGCACAGGCCCAGGACGCGAAACCCGCGCAGACGGAAACCGTGTTTCGAAACGTGCGCGTCTTCGACGGGCATTCGGGCAGGCTTTCCGCTCCAACCAGCGTGACGGTCAAAGGCAATGTCATCGCCGCGATCGGTCCCGGCTCTTCCACGTCCTCCGGCGCCCATGTGATCGACGGCAAGGGACGCACGCTGATGCCGGGCATGATCGATGTCCATGTCCATCTGACTTTCAGCGCACTGACCGAGCCCCAATTGCTGTCGCCCGATCTCACGCCGCAATCCGCCGAAGTCGCAGCCGCCGTGCAGGCCAAGGCGATGCTGCTGCGCGGGTTCACCGCCGTGCGGGACATGGGCGGGCCGATCTTCGGGCTCAAGGCGGGGATCGACGCCGGGAAATACCAGGGCCCGCGCATCTGGCCTTCCGGCGCCGTCATCAGCCAGACTTCCGGCCATGGCGATTTCCGTCTTCCCAGCGAACGATCGCGCCGCTTCTTCGGGAAACCGGCCCGCGCCGAAGAACTCGGCGCGACGTTCATTGCCGACGGGCGCGACGAAGTGCTCACCGCTACCCGCGAAAACTTGCGCTTCGGTGCCAGCCAGATCAAGCTCATGGCCGGCGGCGGTTCCTCGTCCGAATACGATCCGCTGGACGTCACCCAATATCTGCCGGAGGAACTCTCGGCAGCCGTCGCCGCGGCGCAGGACTGGGGAACTTACGTCGCGGTCCACGCCTATACCCCGCGTGCCGTGCGCCGGGCGCTCGATGCGGGCGTGCAATCCATCGAACACGGCCAGTTGCTGGACGAAGCCACGATCAAGCTCATCGGTGAGCGCGGCGCCTGGCTTTCCCTCCAGAACCTGCCGCCGCCGCTGCCCGGCGATCCACCGGAACGGCGCGCGAAGAAGATGGAAGTGCGTGAAGGCTCGGATCACGCCTGGGCCTGGGCCAAGAAGTACCACGTCAAGCTCGCCTGGGGCACCGATTTCCTGTTCCGGCCGGAAGAAAACCGCGAACAGAATGCCTATATTCTCAAGCTGAAGCAGTGGTTCGCGCCTGCCGAGATCCTGAAGATGGTCACTTACGACAATGCCCAGCTTCTTGCACTGTCCGGCGAAAGGTCACCCTACAAAGGCAAGCTCGGCGTCGTCGAGGTCGGCGCACTTGCCGACCTCATCCTGGTCGATGGCGATCCGATCTCCGATATCGACCTCATCGCAGACCCGGAGAAGAATTTCGTCGCCATCATGAAGGACGGGGTCTTTGTCCGCGATCCGGCGAGCAAATGATCGTATTATCGCGGCCGGTGCCTTAAATCGGCCGCAAGGTGTCATCATTCCTGGAGCATCTCTCGGGAGGAATTGTCATGCTGTTCCTCAGAATACTTGCAGTCGTGATCGGACTTTCCGGTATCGTCGTCGGCCTGCTGTGGGTCGCCCAAGGAACGGGCCTGCTCTCCTGGCCTAGCGACAGCCTGATGCTGGATGATCGAAGCTGGGCCGTGCGCGGCGCGGTCATGGCGGCTGTGGGCGCGATCCTGCTGTGGCTGGCACGTCGCGGCAACGGCACCAACGACAACCATCTGTAATCAGGCACCTGTAATCAGGCATCCGGGTCGGCGGGAACATCCAGGATGAAACGCGCGCCCTGCCCCGGCGCACTGTCTACCAACAGATCGCCGCCCATCGCCCGCGCGAGGCTGCGGGAGATATAGAGGCCGAGCCCCGATCCGCCATCGCCGCTGCGCCCCAGGCGCTCGAATTTCTCGAAGATCTTGCCCTGCTGCTCGCTGGACAGCCCCGGCCCCTGATCCGCCACGGTAATCCGCGCACGATCGCCCGCGCTTTCGAGCCTGATCCAGATGTGCGAGCCTTCCGGCGAATAGCGAATCGCATTGCCGATCAGGTTGAGCAGCACTTGCAGGACGCGGCGGTACTCGGCCACGGCAGGCAGGGTTTCGGAAAGGTGCGGCGCCTCTATGACGATCGCCTTCTCCTGCGCCCGCACATTGAGGATGCCCGCGGCCTGCCGCGCCAGTTCGGACAGGTCCACCCGGTCCGGCGCCGTCGTAAAGCCCTCCGTCTCGACCACTTCGAGGTCAGCGAGGTCTTCCAGCAAGCCCAGCAGCAGCTTTCCGGCCCCCGCGATCTCCCCTGCATATTCCGCATAGGCATCGGGCAGCGGCCCGGCGAGCCGGGTGCGGATCGTCTCGGCATTGGCGATGATCCGGGAGATAGGCTGGCGCAGCACCGGCGCAAGATCATGGCCGACAAGGCTGCGCCGCAGCATCGGCTCCATCGGCTCGCGCGCCGCCCGGGCCGCCACCGACGGCGTCTCCGATACCAGCAGAAGCTCGAATCCGGCCGGATCGAACCCCGGCCGCATATGCGGTACGAGCGAAACCCGCCAGGTCCGACGCGACCCCGGAACCACGACCCGCGATCCGTCGAGGAGGCGCCAGTGCAACGGCTGCTTGTGCGTGACCTTTTCGGGCGGCAGAAACTCCGTCCAGTGCTGTCCGAAACCGGCGCCCATCGCCGCCGCGACGGCAGCGAGTTCCGTACTCTCCGATAGGACCGCCAGGACGCGCTGGTCGGCATCGAGCTGCGCGCTGAGTTCGGCCAGATGCCGATCGATCATCGTACGCCGTCGTTCGACCGAGGCGGCATCCTCCACCGGCGCGGGCGCAGCCTGCCAGTTGCGCACGACGATCTGGCACCCCTCGCCCAGCCCCTGCGGCTCGACTTCCACCCAGGCGGTGATCACGTCTCCGCCGTCATGTGCCGAAACGGCCCGGGCAAGGCGGAACCCGTATCGGCGCGCCTTTCGCACCAGCTCCAGAAGTTCGGGTACGGCGATCGTACCGGGAAGTTCGCCGCCGCAGCGCTCCTGAAGACCGGCCAGAGGCTCGTCCGCCTCAAGCAGCCGGTCCTGCGCGTCGCTGACGGCGCGGGCAAGAATGGAACCTTCCATCAGCATCAGCCGCCCTGCCGTCCGCTGGCCAGAATGGACGCCGCGACGTCCGCCCCCAGTCTCTCAAACCCTTCAGGCAGCATCGCTTCCGGGTGAATGGCCAGAAACTGCTTCTCGATATCCGCCGCCTTGAGGCCCGCGGCACGCAATGCCAGAGCCAGGCGCGCCAATTGCGCTTCGTGCGTGGCGAGAACCGCCGCCTCCCGTCTCAGGCCCGATCCGCTCGCAAGCGCCGTCAGGAACAGGGCGACCCCCGCATGGCTCACCGACAAGGCGATATGGCTCGCGCCGCCAAGACCGGTCAGAAGACGCGAAGCCAGACCGAGCCGGGTAGAGCCTTCATCGTACTGCCGGCGAATGGCCGCTTCCGCGAGTGCCAGCCTTTCGCTTCGCTCGTCCCGCAAAGTTCCGGTTTCGCCGGAGCGGATCGCCAGCGGCGCCTTCCCTGCGCCGAAAATTCCGCGCACCGCCAGCAACACTCGGTGAAGCAGGTCGCCCGGAAGCTCCTCCAACGGCAGGCTCATGCGCCGCTGGGCCTGGCACCAGCGCGCTTGCGCCGCGAGCCAGCTCACCGCCAGCCCGTGAACGGTGCCCTCGGCAGACGCGATCATCGCCTGAACCAGCGGCGCAACCACCGGATCGAGGGCAAGGCGGGACTGAAGCCGCTCGGTCATCTGCCATTCCAGCGCAAGGGCATGAACGTGGGCCAGGAGCAGCGAATCCGCCATGAAGGCGCGCGAGAGATCCTCGATATCCTCGGCGAATTGCCCCGGTCCGGCAGAATCGCAGAACAACTGCTCCACGATCTGGCGCGCCATGTCGGCCACCATTCCGCGCACCCGCGCGAGAATCTCGTCACTGAACAGCGCGCTGTCTTCCGCCGCCAGCAGATACTGCAGGATCGGCAGCACACTATCGGCCATGGCATCGCCGCGCGCCAGCTCCGCACGGAGCAAGGCCTCCGCGGTCTGGTCGTCGGCCGGATGAACAGCGTTGTCGATCATCCGTCCCGTTTACCCTGTATCTGGTTAAGCCCCGGTTAGTTCTTCCGACGTAGCGGAAGTGACATGCCGATCACAATGAGCGCGATCGCCAGAACCTCCACCAGAGCTTCAACTTGCCCGAAACTTGCGGCAAAAGCCAGCAAAAGTCCCAATGTGGCACGGTCTGCCGCCAGCGATGCGGCCGTCCCGGTCACGAAGCGGGGAATCATCGCCAGCAGCATCATCAGTACGGCCGGCGGAAACATCCATGAGATCAGCGATTCGCCGCCGAGACGTGAAATCGCGGCAAGCAGGGACAGCCCGAATACCGCATCGACAAGCCAGCGCAGAACGTTGGCGCGCGGGATCGCGGGCGGCAACTGACCCAGCGCATGACGCTCGGCCGAACGCAGGAAACGGCTCGCTTCCACGAGTACCGCGGCCACGACCAGCACGAGAAATCCGACAGCAGCGAACCCGAACCAGGCAAAACCACCCGCGATCGCCAGAGCCACGATCACGCCAAGGCTCACCATGTTGCTGGCATTGCCCGCGTGGAGCAGCGAGGATCCGAATGTCAGAACCCCGTAGCGCGCGATCGCCCGGCCCGGAGACGTCCCCTCCCCGTCCGCAAAACGATCCCGCAGCCATTCCATTTCCACGACATGCGCTTCGCTCTCGTCGCGAATCAGCCGCCAGTTCACGCCGCTGCGAAGGTCCGCCGGAACCTCGTGCATCGGCACGCCCGCCTGCAGGGCGATCCGGGTCAATGCCGAGGGAACGTTGCAGTCGTCGGGAAGCTCCTGGAGATTTTCCACCAGATGCCCCGGAATGCGCATGACCCCGGCGCTCGCGCGGTTGATGTCGATCCGCTCGAAGCCCGCCGCCAGTCCGCCCTCCACCGGTTGCACCAGAACCGCGGAAGACCGTCCCTCGAAAAAGGGCGCGACACTCGCAGGATCGACGAAAAGCCCTTCACCGATCACCACGAGTTCGTCGCTGGCGGTCACCAGTCCTGCCAGGGGCCTCGCACCGGGCGCGATGTAGAATTGCAGGCCGGCGTCTTCCGCCATGCGCTGCAGGGCGATCATCTCCGGCGAGGTTCCGCGCGCGAGGCAGATGATGCGCTGACAATCCAGCGCCAGGGCGAGGCCCAGCTGATGCTGCGCAAGCGTAGCGCCGCCGACGCGCAGGAACGCACGCGACAGGGACTGGCCCGCCACGGCAGGCTCCATCATGGCGAGCAATGCGATACGCAGTTCGTTACACTCCAGCGACCCTCAACCCTTAGGCAAAGGGCTGCGTGGTGCCAAGCCGGGCACGTGCATCAGGCGGCGGAAAACTCGGCAAGATAGGCCTGAAGGCGGCGTATCACGCTCGGTTCGCCCGGCGCACCCTCCAGGGCACGTTCGGCCAGGGCCAGAAGCTCGGCGGAATGGAAACTCGCGGCCAGCCCCTTGAGTCGCATCGCGGCAAGATTCCAGTTGCCGTCGCACCGGGCGCGGGACAGCAGGTCTATCTGCCGCGCCACGCTTTCCAGATAGGACGCGCGCAGCTCCGCGAAAAGCGCGGGATCACCGCCCGCAGCCGCGGCGAGCGTCGCTTCGAGGGCGCCTGCTTCATATGCCATTTCCCCAGCTTAATGCCCAAAGGGTTAAAGCGGGCTTTATCGACGCCCCCTGCGTGTTATCCTGATCGGCATGGCTGGGGAAAACAGGATCATCGCATTCGGTGCGAGCGGTAGTGAAAACGGCTTGGACCGGGAAAACGGCTCGGATCGAGAAGACGGCTCGGGCCGCGCTTCGAACGGAAAATCGGAAGACCCCATGAACGAATCCCAGGCGCTCGGCGTCTCCCCGCAGGATAGCGGACAAGAGATTTCGGACGATGTCTGGCGTAATGCATGGGTCGCCACGGACGATTCGGCCGAGACACCGCCCGCGCGGGAATGGCTGGCCCCGGCGCTGGCAGGCGCTGCCGCCGCCGTCTGGACCGCCTTCTTTCTCTACGCCCACCGCGCCGTGTTCGAGCAGGGTGCCGGTCTCGATGCGGTATCTGCCTATGTCATGCAGTGGGCCGTCCCGCTCCTGCTGATCGGCATGATCTGGCTGCTGGTGATCCGTCACAGCACCCGTGAAAGCAGGCGCTTCGGCCATGTCGCCCGCACGCTGGCAAGCGAATCGGCGCAGCTCGAGACCCGCCTGATCACGGTAAACCGCGAACTCAGCCTGGCGCGCGAGTTCATCGCCGCCCAGTCGCGCGACCTCGAGGCACTCGGCCGCATCGCCACGGAACGCCTGTCCACCAATGCCGATCGATTGCAGGACCTGATCCGCGACAACGGCGCGCGCGTGGAATCGATCTGCGGGGTCAGTCAGGCCGCGCTCGACAATATGGAAAAGCTGCGCAGCCAGCTCCCGGTAATTGCCAGCTCTGCCAAGGACGTCACCAACAATATCGGCAACGCCGGCCGCGCGGCGCATGTCCAGCTTGAGGACATGATCAACGGCTTCAACCGCCTCAACGAGTTCGGCTCTGCCAGCGAACGGCAGGTCGCCCGGCTCGGTGAAAGCGTGGACGCCGCTCTCGCCGCGATCCATGCCCGCAGCGAGCAGATCGGCACACTTGCCGACGAACGCTTCGCCGTACTCTCCGAACACGGCAGCACCATGCGCGCGGAACTGGACGGCCACGAAGCCGCCGCCCTCGCATCGATCCGCACCCGCGCGGCCGCGCTGCAAGCCGAGATCATCGACACCCGCAGCCAGCTCGACCGTCACGAGGAAGAAAGCCTGACGTCACTGCGGGCACGCCTGGTTGCGCTCCGCGAGGAAAGCGACGTCGTGTCGCGCGCCCTGCGCGACGGCGAAGGCCGCGCGGCCGAAGCCTGGCGACAGGCTCTCGAGGAAATTCACGAGGAACAGGCCGAAGTCGCACGCGGCATTTCGCGCGCACAGGAAGCCGCTCTAACCGCGCTACGCGGCGGCCTCGAAGCCGTCGGCAGCGATGCCGCCGCACTCGACCAGCAGATCGCCGCGCGCCGGGACAAGCTTGCGGTGGAAACCGGCGAGCGTCAGGCCCGCCAGGCGGAACAGGAACGCCACGCCATTTCGCGGATCGACCAGATGCTGGGCGATCTCGACAATGCCATCGCGGAACGCCTGGAGCGCCACCGCCTCCAGGCAGCCGTGCTCAGCGAGCGCGCCGCCGCCGTCACCGGCGAGCTCGGCGAATATGAAGCGCGGTTCGAAGCGATCGTCGGCAGCGGCGAAACGCTCGAAGCACGCCTGCGCGGCAGTCTCGCTGCCCTGACCGAACGCCTCACGGCCGCCCGTGCCACGCTTTCCGCGACCGACGGCGACGTGGAAAGGCTTTCCGAAACCAGCGTGCGCCTCCTCGAACTGATCCAGGGCAGCGCCCGTTATGCCCATCACGATCTTCCCGAGGCTCTCACGGTTTCCGAAACCCGCCTCGAGCGGCTTCAGGCAGGCATTACGGCGGTACTCGAGGGCCTTGCCCAATCGGCACGCAGCGGCGAGGAACTCGCAGGCGGGGTCGAAACCTCGGGCAACAATCTGAAGGACTTTGCCGACGAGCTTTCGGCCATGCACTCGGATCTGTCCGAGCACGGCGCGGCCCACGTCAGCCTGTTGCAGGTCCTGCGCACCTCGCTCGACGATATCGACGCCGCAACGAAGACTGCCGCCGGACGCGCGCAGGACGAACTGCGCGAAGCCATTGGCGCGCTCGGCAAGACGATCGAGGAATCCGTCACCGCGATCGAGACCGACAGCGCCGTTCGCATCGCCCGCGTCGCCGAGAACCTCGGCACGGAAAGCGCGCAGGCCATCGATCGCTCGATGCGGACGCGCGTGGCCGAAGTCACCGGCCAGCTCGATCAGGCCGTGGCCCACGCATCCGGCGCCACCCGCGAGGCGACGATCCAGTTGCGCGACCAGCTTTCGAAAGTCGACGAACTCGTCGGTAACCTCGAAAGCCGCGTCGCGGATGCCCGCGACAAGGCCGAAGAGCAGGTCGACAACGATTTTGCCCGCCGCGTCGCCCTGATCACGGAAGCGCTCAATTCGAACGCCATCGATATCGCCTCGGCCCTGTCGAGCGAAGTCTCGGACACCGCCTGGGCTTCCTACTTGCGCGGCGATCGCGGGATCTTCACGCGCCGGGCGGTTTCCCTGCTGGATGCAGGAGAAATCAAGTCGATCCAGCAACTGTTCGAACGCGACGAGGCCTTCCGCGAGCATGTGAGCCGCTACATCCACGACTTCGAATCGATCCTGCGTCAGGTGCTTTCGACCCGGGACGGCAATGCCTTGGGTGTTACCCTGCTCTCCTCGGACATGGGCAAACTCTATGTCGCCCTGGCGCAGGGGATCGAAAGGCTTCGCAGCTGATCCGCAGCCATCTTCGCCCTACAAAAAGAGGCCCGCCTGTAACGCAGGCGGGCCTCCTTTTATTTCAGTAACCGAGGTCTTCGACGGGTGGTTTTCCGAAGAAATTGAGATCGCTGACCGTGATCCACTGCTCCGCATAGTTCACGTAATAGAGCCCGAACAGGACCAGCGCCAAGACTGTCGCACGCCGGGCGATCATGCGGGGGCGGAAATTGACCGGGGCGCTGTCGGCATGGCCTTTCTCGACCTTGTAGCCTTCCACCTCGCTGGGGGTGCGCAGGCCGAACGGCATGACCAGGAAGGCGCTCAAGACCCAGAGCAGGCCGTAGATCGCCACCATCGAGGTCCATTGCATCGCCATCGCCGTCAATCCTCCAGCAGCATCACCTGCACTTGCGGCTTCTTGCCCGACCAGCGCGTGGCGGCGCGGCGCGCGGCAAGGCGAGCTGCTTCGACACGTACTTCGCGGTCGGACTTCTTGGCACGGCCCAGCGCATCGGCGACATCGCGCTGCGCTTCCTCGACGAACTTGGGATAGTCCTCGTCGAGCGGCAGGCCGATCGCCGCCACCTGCACATGACCCTTACGGTCGGCCGCCACCGAAACCACGCCGTTGAAGGCGATGCGGCGGCGCATGACCATGGCGTCGCCGTCGGCAGGCGCGATGATGTCGCCGTCCAGGATCAGGCGGCCCGAATGGACCTCCCCGAACTTGCCCGGCTTGCCCGGTGCCAGGCGGACGAGATCGCCGTTCTTCTGGAATACCGCGTTCGGAATGCCGCTTTCCAGCCCGAGCCGGGCCTGTTCGCGCATGTGGCGGATCTCGCCGTGGACCGGTAGTAGGATCTCGGGCCGCAGCCAGCCATAGAGCGCAACGAGTTCCGGCCGACCGGGATGGCCGGAAACGTGGATCATGCTCTGGCGGTCGGTGACGATGACGATCCCCGCGTCCGAGAGGCGGTTCTGGATACGCCCGATCGGGATTTCGTTGCCGGGGATCTGGCGGCTGGAGAACAGGACGACATCACCCTTCTCCAGCTTGATCGGGTGATTGCCCTCCGAAATGCGCGAAAGCGCGGCGCGCGGCTCGCCCTGCCCGCCCGTCGCGACGATCAGCACTTCGCCGCGCGGCAAGTCCATCGCCGTCTCGACATCGACCAGTTCGGGCAGCTTCTTGAGATAGCCGCTGGCCTGTCCGGTCTCGATAATGCGGTCGAGCGAGCGCCCGGCCACGCAGAGCTTGCGATTGGTCTTCCGCGCCACTTCGCCCAGCGTCTGGAGACGGGCGACGTTCGAGGCGAAAGTCGTGACCAGCACGCGGCGGCCGCGATGCTTCTTCACTTCTTCCAGCAGCCCGCGATAGACTTCGCCTTCGCTGCCCGAAGCCTCGGGATTGAACACGTTGGTGGAATCGCAGACCAGTGCCAGCACGCCCTCGTCGCCGATCGCGGTCAGTTCCGCCTTGGTCGCCGGGGTGCCGACTTGCGGCTCGTCATCCAGCTTCCAGTCGCCGGTGTGGAAGATCTTGCCGAACGGCGTGTCGATCAGCAGCGCATTGCCTTCGGCAATCGAATGCGCGAGCGGCACATAGCGCATGCCGAAGGGCCCGAGTTCGAAACGGTCGAGGTGATCGATGACGATCAGTTCGACCTGATCGAGAATGCCTGCCTCTTCCAGCTTCGCGGCCACCAAGCGCGCGGTGAAGGGCGTGGCATAGATCGGCACGCCGAGTTCCTCGGCAAAGTAGGGAACCGCGCCGATATGATCCTCGTGCGCGTGGGTGAGCACGATCCCGAGAAGGTTTTCCCGCTCGCCTTCGATGAAGTCGAGATCGGCGAAGACCAGATCGACGCCGGGATATTCGTTCATGCCGAAAGTCATGCCCAGGTCGACCATCAGCCATTTGCCCTGGCAGCCATAGAGATTGACGTTCATGCCAATCTCGCCCGAGCCCCCGAGCGCACAAAACAGCAGTTCGTTACCTGGAATCACGTCTTCGATGCCCTTTCGGCAAGAATGGCGAGGCCTTCGAGCGTCAGGTCGGGATCGACCGCGTCGAAAATATCGGAAGCCTCGTCGAACAATACGGCAAGCCCACCGGTCGCGATGACCTTGGCGGGCCGCCCGATTTCGGCGCGCATGCGGGCGATCAGGCCCTCCATCATCGCCACATAGCCCCAGAATACGCCGATCAGCATCTGGTCCTCGGTATTGCGACCGATCACGCTCTTGCTGGCGGGAACGGCAATGGCAATGCGCGGCAGCTTGGCGGTATTGCCCACCAGCGCGTCCAGCGAGAGATTGATGCCCGGCGCGATGATGCCGCCCTTGTAGGCGCCGTTGTAGTCTACCACGTCGAACGTCGTCGCGGTGCCGAAATCGACGACGATAAGGTCACCGCCGTGCCGCTCATGCGCCGCGATGGCGTTGACGGCGCGGTCGGCACCCAGCGACTTGGGCTGATCGACGTCGATGTCGATCGCATAGTCTGCCTTGCCGACACCTGCCACCAGCGGTTCGACGTCGAAATAATGGCGGCAGAGAATTTCCAGATTGTGCAGCGCCCGCGGCACCACGGTGGAGATGATGATGTTCTCGATCTCTTCCGCCGCGACGCCGCGGATCGAGAGAAGCTGCATCAGCCAGACTGCATACTCGTCGCCCGTGCGACGCGGATCGGTGGCGATGCGCCAGCGGCCGCGCAAGGTACGGCCCTCGAACAGCGCGAAGACGACATTGGTGTTGCCGGCATCGATGGCAAGCAGCATGGAATTTCCTTCAGGCGAGCGAAACGTCACCGGCGTGGACGACACGTAGGGACCCGTCGGCCAGACGCAAGCGCAATGCTCCGTCCGGGTCAAGCCCGGCGAAGGCGCCTGGTAACAGCCCTTCCTCGTCCAGCGTGACCAGCAGCGGCGTTCCCTGAGGATGCGCGTGGCGGATCCATGCGGCCAGCGTCGCCGCGAGGCCTTCCCGCCGCCATTGCGACAGGCGCTCCGCGAGACAGGCGACGAGCTTTTCCAGAATGGCCTGCGCGTCGTTGTCGTTATCGGGGTTTGCAGCAAGGATCGAAGTGGTTGCACGATCGGGAAGATCGGGCGCGCTGACCACGTTCACGCCTATGCCGATGATGACATGATCGCCCGCGCGCTCCAGCAGGATGCCGCAGATCTTGGCGCCACCGACGAGAACGTCATTGGGCCACTTCAGCTGGCAGTCCGCTTCGAGCGGCAATTGCGACAGCATCAGGTCGTAAACGGCCAGTGCCGCGACGAATGCCAGGGTATGGACCGAGGGATCCTCGGCTCTCAGCGCGACGATCGTGCTGGCGTAGAGATTGCCTTCCGGCGAGGACCATTGCCGACCGCGGCGACCGCGCCCGGCGCTCTGCCTGACCGCTCGCAGCCAGAACCCTTCCGCGAGGCCCTCCCCGGCGCCGAGGCGCCGGGAAAGGTCCGCGTTGGTCGAAGCGGTCTCTTCGACGACTTCTATCAAAGGCCGGAGTAGAGTGCGGCCGCAGCCGTCTCGCTCAGGTGGCCGAGCCACTTGGTCAGCAGGAAGCCGAGCGGCGAGATGAACACACACGACAGCACCAGGATCAGCTTGTGCCAGACGTCGCTTTCACCCTTCACCACATCGGCCGGTTCGTCGAAATAGACGACCTTGACGACCTTCAGGTAGTAGAAGGCGCCGATCACCGAGGCCGCGAAGCCGATCGCCGCCAAAGCGATCATGCCACCGTCCACAGCGGCCTTGAAGACCAGGAACTTGCCCCAGAAGCCGAACATCGGCGGGATACCGGCAAGGCTGAACATGACCATGGCGAGTGCCAGCGCAAGGCCCGGACGCGTGCGCGACAGACCGGCCATCTTGGCGAGTTCCTCGACCGGGTTGCCGTCCGCGTCCTTCATCATCAGGATCACCGCGAAACCGCCCGCCGACATCGCGACGTAGATCGCGAGGTAGAACAGCATGGCCGAGACGCCCTGCGGCGTCGCCACGGCGAGACCGACGAGCATGAAGCCCACGTTGTTGATCGACGAGTAGGCCATCAGGCGCTTGATGTTGGTCTGGCCGATGGCGCCAAGGGCACCGACGACGATCGAGGCGAGCGCGGCGAAGACCACGATCTGCTGCCAGGCCGCAGCCTGGTCGCCGAAGGCCTCGATGGCGACGCGCATGGTCAGGGCCATGGCGGCAACCTTCGGCGCCGTCGCGAAGAGCGTGGTCACCGGGGTCGGCGCGCCCTCGTAAACGTCCGGGGTCCACATGTGAAACGGAACGGCGCTGATCTTGAAGGCCAGACCGGCGAAGACGAAGACGATGCCGAACAGCGCGCCGTTCGAGAGGCCCTGCGCCATCGAGGCACTGATACCCGCGAACGAAGTGGTGCCAGCGAAGCCGTACGTCAGGCTCATGCCGAAGAGCAGGATACCCGAGGCCAGCGCGCCCAGCACGAAGTACTTGAGGCCCGCTTCGGCCGAACGACCGTCGGTGCGCAGGAACGCCGCCAGAACGTAGGCCGCGAGCGAGTTCATCTCGAGGCCGATGTAGAGCGTCAGCAGGTCGGTGGCCGAAACCATCATGCCCATGCCGATCGAGGCCAGCAGCACGAGGACCGGATATTCGGCCCGCATGGCCTTGAACCGGTCGAAGTAGGCCGGCGCCACCACCAGCGACACTGCCGCCGAAAGGTAGATCAGGATCTTGGCGTAGGACGCGAAGGCGTCGGCACGGTACTGGCCGAAGAAGGCCGAGGTTTCGGCGCCCATCGCGCCGCCGCAAAGCGCGGGAGCGACCAGGATGCCGGCGGCGACGAGCGCCGCCACGGCGAGAACGGAGATCAGCTTCGCCGCCTTGTCACCGCCCCAGGCGGCGACAAGGAGCAAGACCAGGCTTGCGACGCTAAGCGTTTCTTCCGGCGCGATCAGGCGCAGCGACTGTGACCAGTCCATCAGTGTGCCCCCTCATGCGCGGCTGCTTCTTCATGTGCAGGCTTTTCCTTGCCCATGGCCAACTTGGAGTCTCCTTCCGGCTTTGCGCGAGCGAGCCGGGCGTCGAGCGCGGCAATGTCTGCGCGCATCGGAGCAATGAAGCTCTCGGGATAGACGCCCATCCATAGCACCGCGAGGCCGAGCGGGATCACCATCAGGTATTCACGCAGGTCGAGGTCGGCCATGGCGGCGGCATCGGCATTCTTCTGGTCGCCAAAGACGACACGGCGATAGAGGTAGAGCATGTAGGCGGCGCCCAGGATGATGCCGGTGGTGCAGATCAGCGCCGTCCAGCTCGATGCCTGGTAGATACCGCCAAGGCTCAGGAATTCGCCGACGAAACCACTGGTGCCCGGAAGGCCGATCGAGGCCATCGTGAAGAGCAGGAAGAACAGCGCGTAACGCGGCATGTTGATGGCAAGACCGCCGTAGCGGCTGATCTCACGGGTGTGCAGGCGGTCGTAGATAATGCCGACGCAGAGGAACAGCGCGCCCGAGACGAGGCCGTGGCTGAGCATGACCAGCATCGAGCCTTCGAGGCCCTGCGGATTGAAGGCGAAGAGACCGATGGTCACGACGGCCATATGCGCGACCGACGAGTAGGCGATCAGCTTCTTCATGTCGTCCTGCACCAGCGCAATGAGCGAGGTGATGACGACGGCGGCCATCGACAGGCCCCAGACCAGCGGCGCGAAGTAGGCCGAGGCTTCCGGGAACATCGGCAGCGAGAAGCGGATGAAGCCGTAGCCGCCCATCTTCAGCAGCACGCCTGCCAGGATCACCGAGCCTGCGGTCGGCGCCTGGACGTGCGCCGCCGGAAGCCAGGTGTAGACCGGCCACATCGGCATCTTCACCGCGAAGCTGGCGAAGAAGGCGAGCCACAGCCAGGTCTGGACCTGCGGGTCGAAGTCATAGGTCATGAGCGTCGGGATGAAGGTCGTGCCGGCGGTGTGGACCATCCACAGCATCGCCACGAGCATCAGCACCGAGCCAAGCAGCGTGTAGAGGAAGAACTTGTACGAGGCGTAGATGCGATCCGCGCCGCCCCAGATGCCGATGATCAGGTACATCGGAATGAGGCCGGCTTCGAAGAACATGTAGAACAGGAAGAGATCCTGGGCCGCGAAGACGCCGATCATCAGCGTTTCGACGAGCAGGAACGCCGCCATGTATTCGCCCACGCGCTTCTCGATCGAGTTCCAGCTCGCGCCGATGCAGATCGGCATGAGGAAGACGGAAAGCTCGATCAGGAGCAGCGCGATGCCGTCGATGCCGAGGGCGTAGGAGAAGCCCGAGAACAGCTCATGCCGTTCCTGGAACTGCCACTGCGCACCGCCGACATCGAAGTTCAGCCAGAGGACGACGCCAAGGGCAAGGTTCGCAAGGGTGGCGAGAAGCGCCACCGTGCGTGCCGATTTGGCATCAAGGTAGAGACATGCCAGTGCCGCCGCGAGCGGCACCAGCAACATCAGACTGAGGATCGGAAAACCACTCATCATCTTATCCCGCGATCACCCAGCTGATGGCGCCGACAAGGCCCAGCAGCATGACAAGAGCGTAGCTGTACAGATAGCCCGACTGGACCTTCTGCGCGTAAGTCGAACCCCTGGCGACGACCCAGGCGGCACCGTCGGGACCGAACTTGTCGATCACGCCGATATCCAGGACCTTCCAGAACACCTTGCCGAGCCAGAAGGCCGGGCGAACGAAGATGTTGTGGTAGAGTTCGTCGAACATCCACTTGCGGAACACGAAGGTGTAGACCGGCCCGAGCTGCTCGGCGACTGCCTTGGGGAACGAGAGGTTCTTGATGTAGCCGTACCATGCGATCAGCAGGCCCAGCGACATCACCGTGAACGGTGCCCACTTAACCCAGGTCGGCACGCCGTGCATCGCGTGGATCAGGTGTTCGTGGAACACCAGGGCGCCCTTCCAGAATTCGCCGGTCCCTTCCGAGACGAAGGCGTGGTTGAAGACGAAGCCCGCAGCGACGGCACCGATCGAGAGGATCAGCAACGGCAGCAGCATGACCAGCGGGCTTTCGTGCGGATGATATCCGCCCGTGCCGTCACCGTGCTGCGTGTAGTCCGGGCCGCGCGAACCGAGTTCGGGTGCGGCATGGGCATGTGCATCGTCGGCATGGTCGTCGTGAGCATGGGCATGATCGTCATGACCGTGATCATCGTGGCCGTGCGCGTCGTGGACGGCGTGCTGGATGTGCTCCGACTGGATCCAGCGCGGCTTGCCGAAGAAGGTCAGGAAGACCAGGCGCCAGGAGTAGAAGCTGGTCATCAGCGCGGCGGCAATGCCCATCCAGAAGGCGAAACCGCCAACTGCCGTGCCCGAACCGAAGGCCGCTTCGAGGATCGCGTCCTTCGAATAGAAGCCTGCGAAGCCCACGAAGCCTGCGATACCCACGCCGGTGATGGCCAGCGTACCCGCCGTCATCGTCCAGAAGGTGATCGGGATGTGCTTACGCAGCGCGCCGTAGAAGCGCATGTCCTGCTCGTGGTGCATTGCATGGATGACCGAGCCCGCACCAAGGAACAGCAGCGCCTTGAAGAAAGCGTGCGTGAACAGGTGGAACATGGCCGCGCCATAGGCGCCGACGCCGGTGGCGAAGAACATGTAGCCGAGCTGCGAACAGGTCGAATAGGCGATGACGCGCTTGATATCCCACTGCGTGCAGCCGACGGTGGCAGCGAAGAAGCAGGTGCAGGCGCCGATGAAGGCGATGAAGTGCATCGCCGTCTCGCTGGTTTCGAACAGCGGCGACAGGCGGCAGACCATGAAGACGCCCGCGGTGACCATGGTGGCTGCGTGGATCAGCGCCGAAACCGGGGTCGGACCTTCCATCGCGTCCGGGAGCCAGGTGTGCAGGCCGAGCTGCGCCGACTTGCCCATCGCACCGATGAACAGGAGGATGCAGATCACGGTCATCGTGTCGAAGCGGTGGCCGAGAAAGCCGATCGTCGAACCGGCCATGCTGGGTGCGGCCTGCAGGATCTCGGGGATCGAGACGGTGCCGAACACCAGGAAGCAGCCGAAGATACCGAGCATGAAGCCAAGGTCACCGACGCGGTTGACCACGAAGGCCTTGATCGCGGCAGCACCGGCCGAAGGCTTGCGGAACCAGAAGCCGATCAGGAGGTACGAGGCAAGGCCCACGCCTTCCCAACCGAAGAACATCTGCACCAGGTTGTCCGCAGTCACCAGCATGAGCATGGCGAACGTGAACAGCGAGAGGTACGCGAAGAAGCGCGGCTGATCCGGCTCCTCGCTCATGTAACCCCAGGAATAGAGGTGTACGAGCGCGGAGACCGAGGTGATGACCACGAGCATGACTGCCGTGAGCGAATCCACCCGCAGCGACCAGTCCCAGGTCATGGCGCCGGACTGGACCCACTTGAGGACCGGCACGACGCTGGCTTCGGCGTTTCCGGTGAGGAAACCGATGAAGATCGGCCAGCTCAGCGCACAGGCGACGAACAGCGCGCCGGTCGTCAGGACCTTTGCGGGAACGTTGCCCAGCTGCTTGTTGCCGAGCCCGGCGATGATCGCTGCCAGTAACGGCAGGAAGACGATGAATAGGATCGGGTGCAAGGCCTTATCCCTTCATCCGGTTGACGTCGTCGACAGCGATGCTGCCGCGTCCGCGGAAATAGATCACGAGGATTGCGAGCCCCACTGCGGCCTCGCCGGCAGCGACCGTCAGCACGAACATCGCGAAGATCTGGCCCGTGAGGTCGTGCAGGAACGCGCTGAACGCGACGAGGTTGATGTTGACCGCAAGCAGGATCAGTTCGATCGCCATGAGCAGAACGATGACGTTCTTGCGGTTCAGGAAAATGCCGAGGACGCCGAGCACGAAGAGGATCGAGCTCACGACCACGTAATGTTCGACGCCGATCACAGCTGGACCCCCTTGCCGACTTCCGGCTTGACGTTGAAGGTTGCCTCTTCGGGACGCCGCGCAACCTGCTTGCTGATCTTCTGGCCGCGCGTATCGCCGCGCTGGCGGTGGGTCAGCACGATGGCGCCAACCATCGCAACGAGCAGGATCAGGCCGGCCGCTTCGAACAGGAACAGGTAACGGCTGTACATCAGGCCGCCGATGGCCTCGATGTTCGAGGCGCCCGCCGGGGTCGCCGCCGTACCGTCCGGCGTGCCGAGGGTCAGGGATCCGGCCTTGTAGGCACCGATACCGAGCACCATCTCGGCCAGCAGCACCAGGGCTACCAGCATGCCGAGCGGGAAGTTCTTGATGAAGCCTGCCCGCAGTTCGGCGAAATCGATGTCGAGCATCATGACGACGAAGAGGAACAGCACCGCGACCGCACCGACATAGACGATGACGAGCAGCATGGCGATGAATTCGGCCCCAGTGAGCATCATGAGCCCGGCGGCGTTGAAGAACGCCAGGATCAGGAAGAGCACCGAGTGGACCGGATTGCGCGAGAGGATGGTCGCAGCGGCCGACGCGATCGTCAGCACGGCGAACAGATAGAAGGCGATGGTCTGGATCATGTCCGCGGGCCCCTATCGGTACGGCGCATCGGCTTCAAGGTTCGCGGCAATCGCACGCTCCCACTTGTCCCCGTTCGCCAGTAGCTTGGCCTTGTCATAGAGCAGTTCCTCGCGCGTTTCGGTCGCGTATTCGAAGTTCGGCCCTTCGACGATGGCGTCCACCGGACAGGCTTCCTGGCAGAAGCCGCAGTAGATGCACTTCGTCATGTCGATGTCGTAGCGCGTGGTACGGCGCGAACCGTCGGTGCGCGGTGCAGCCTCGATCGTGATCGCCTGCGCCGGGCAGATCGCCTCGCAGAGCTTGCAGGCGATGCAGCGCTCCTCGCCGTTGGGATAACGGCGAAGGGCATGCTCACCACGGAAGCGCGGCGAAAGCGGGTTCTTCTCGAAGGGGTAGTTGATCGTCGCCTTGGGCTTGAAGAAATACTTCAAGGTCAGCCAGTGCGCCTTCACGAACTCCCAGAGCGTGAAGCTCTTTATGAGTTGTCCGACGGTCATTGGAAGTGTCCGGTAGCCATGAGGTAGCCGCTGACGATTACGACGAACAGCAGCGATACGGGCAGGAAGACCTTCCAGCCCAGGCGCATCAGCTGGTCATAGCGGTACCGGGGAACGGTGGCCTTGATCCAGCTGAACACGAAGAAGAAGAAGAAGACCTTGAGCAGGAACCATACGAAGCCCGGCACGAGGTAGAGAACGGGGATGTCGAGCGGCGGCAGCCATCCGCCCCAGAACAGGGTCGCGTTGAGCGCGCACATCAGGAGCACGTTGGCATATTCGCCCAGCCAGTAGGCGGCGAAAGCCATCGACGAGTATTCCGTCTGGTAACCGGCGACGAGTTCCGATTCCGCTTCGGCAAGGTCGAAGGGTGCGCGCTGCGTTTCCGCAAGGCTCGAAATCAGGAACATCACCCACATCGGGAACAGCAGCGGGTTCGCGACGAAACCGTTGATGATGCCGAAGACGTGGCCCTTCTGCGCCCAGACGATCTCGTTCATGTTGAACGTGCCCGCCCAGAGAACGACGCAGATCAGGATGAAGCCGATCGAGACTTCATAGGAGATCATCTGCGCCGAGGCGCGCATCGCCGAGAAGAACGGGTACTTCGAGTTCGAAGCCCAGCCCGCCATGATCGTGCCGTAGACACCCAGCGAGCTGATCGCGAGGATGTAGAGCAGGCCGATGTTGATATCGGCCAGGATCGCGCCCGAGTTGAACGGGATCACTGCCCAGGACAGCAGCGCCAGGGTGAAAGTCACGATCGGCGCAATCAGGAACAGGCCCTTGTTCGCCGCCGAGGGAACGATGGTTTCCTGAAGGAAGACCTTCAGACCGTCCGCGAAGGACTGGAGCAGACCGAACGGGCCGACCACGTTGGGACCGCGGCGCAGCGCCATGGCGGCCCAGATCTTGCGGTCGACATAGATGATCATGGCGACGGCCAGCATCAGCGGCAGCGCGATGAGCAGGATGCCGCAGACGGTGGACACGAACCATGCCCACTCGTAGCTCATCCCGAGATTCTGGAAGAAAGCGGTCATTCCGCTGCCTCCGCGATCTCTTCCCCGTGGAGAAGTTCAGCCGAGCAGCGCTGCATGACAGCGCTCGCACGGGCGATCGGGTTGGTCATGTAGAAGTCCTTGATCGGATAGGCGATCTGACCGGCAGCGGAACCGCCGCCGAGAGGCAGAACGCTCCCGTAGTCGGCAAGACCTTCCCTGCCAAGTGCAGGAACTTCCTCGATCATTGCGTTTCGCAGCTGATCGAAGGTGTCGAAACCGACGGTCACGCCGAAGGCATCGGCGAGCGCGCGCAGAATCGTCCAGTCTTCACGGGCATCGCCCGGTGCGAACACGGCCTTGTCGGACCACTGCACGCGGCCTTCGGTGTTGACGTAAGTGCCTGCCTTTTCGGTGTAGGCCGAAGCCGGCAGGATCACGTCCGCCGCGTGGGCGCCCTTGTCGCCGTGGTGACCGATGTAGACGATCATCGAACCGGCGAACTGGGTGAAGTCCACTTCATCGGCGCCGAGCGCGAGCAGAACCTTGGGCTTGGCGGCGACGAGGTCGGCAATGCCGCCCTGCTGCGCGTAGCCGAGCATCAGGCCGCCCATGCGGGCCGCCGCCATGTGGAGGACGTTGAAGCCATTCCACTTGGTGCCGTCTTCGAGATCACGGACGAGGTTGAACTGGGCCGCGAGCGCAAGGCCCGCTTCCAGACCGCCACGGCCGAGCGCCGCACCGCCGAGGATGACCGCCGGATGCTTCGCGTTCGACAGCACATCGGCGACGTTCTGCGGCAGATTGCCAAGGACCGAGAGGTCTTCGCCAAGGAACTCGCCGCCGAAAGTGGTTTCCCACTCGGGACCGACCAGGAACACCTTGGCGCCGCGCTTCACCGCCTTGCGCAGGCGAACGTTGAGCAGCGGGGCTTCCCAGCGCACCTGGCTGCCCGCGATCAGGATCGCATCGGCAGTCTCGATGCCCGAGAACGTCGTGTTGAAGTTGACGGCAGCGAGGCTGTCGGTCGCGTAGTCCATCCCCGTCTGGCGACCTTCGATGAGCTTCGAACCAAGCGCGACGACCAGCTTCTTGGCCGCGAACATCGTTTCGCAATCGACCATGTCGCCGGCGACGGCGGCGATCGAATTGCCCGGGTTCAGCGTGGCGATGGCGGCAAATGCCTCGTTCCAACTGACCGCGACGAGCTTGCCGTCACGGCGCAGGAACGGCTTGTCGAGGCGGCGCTTGGTAAGGCCGTCGACCATGTAGCGCGCCTTGTCGCTGATCCATTCCTCGTTCACGTCATCGTTGTTACGAGGAAGCACGCGCAGCACTTCGCGGCCGCGCGCATCGATGCGGATGTTGGCGCCGGTGGCGTCCGACACGTCGATGCCCAGCGTCTTCTTAAGTTCCCAGGGACGGGCCTCGAACGCGTAGGGACGCGAGGTGAGCGCACCGACCGGGCACAGGTCGATCACGTTGGCCGACATCTCGTGCTTGGCAGCATGTTCGAGATAGGTCGTGATCTGCATGTTCTCGCCGCGATAAAGCGCGCCGATCTCGTCCACGCCGGCGATTTCTTCCGAGAAGCGCACGCAGCGGGTGCAGTGGATGCAGCGCGTCATCGTCGTCTTGATGAGCGGACCCATGTACTTTTCGGTGACCGCGCGCTTGTTCTCGTCATAGCGCGAAGCGCCGCGACCGTAAGCGACGGACTGGTCCTGAAGGTCGCACTCGCCGCCCTGATCGCAGATCGGGCAGTCGAGCGGGTGGTTGATGAGGAGGAACTCCATCACCCCTTCCCGCGCCTTCTTGACCATTTCGGAATCCGTGCGGATTTCCTGGCCTTCGGAGGCCGGAAGCGCGCACGAAGCCTGGGGCTTGGGCGGTCCGGGCTTCACTTCGACCAGGCACATGCGGCAGTTGCCGGCGATGCTCAGGCGTTCGTGATAGCAGAAGCGCGGGATTTCCTTGCCGGCAAGCTCACAGGCCTGCAGCACGGTTGCGCCGTTGGGGACGTCGATCTCGACGCCGTCGACTTTGACCTTGGGCATTACTCGGCAGCCTCGCGGACGTTATCTGCGATCCGGCGCTCAAGCTCCGGACGGAAGTGCTTGATCAGGCCCTGGATCGGCCACGCCGCAGCGTCGCCCAGGGCGCAGATGGTGTGGCCTTCGACCTGCTTGGTCACCTGCTGCAGCATGTCGATTTCCTCGACTTCCGCGTCGCCGGTGCGCAGGCGCTCCATCACGCGCCACATCCAGCCCGTGCCTTCGCGGCAAGGGGTGCACTGGCCGCAGGATTCGTGCTTGTAGAAGTACGAGATGCGGCTGATGGCGCGGACGATGTCGGTGGACTTGTCCATGACGATGACGGCAGCGGTACCGAGACCGGAGCCGACCGCCTTCAGGCCGTCGAAGTCCATCGGCGCGTCCCAGATGTCGGCCGCCGGAACCAGCGGAACCGACGAACCGCCGGGGATCACCGCCAGCAGGTTGTCCTTGCCGCCGCGAATGCCGCCGCAGTGACGCTCGATCAGTTCGCTGAACGGGATCGACATCTCTTCCTCGACCACGCAGGGACGGTTCACGTGCCCGCTGATCTGGAAGAGCTTGGTGCCCTTGTTGTTCTCGCGGCCGAAGCTGGAGAACCACGCGGCGCCGCGGCGCAGAATGGTCGGCGCGACGGCGATCGATTCGACGTTGTTGACCGTGGTGGGGCAGCCGTAGAGACCTGCGCCGGCCGGGAACGGCGGCTTCAGGCGGGGCTGACCCTTCTTGCCTTCGAGGCTTTCGATCATCGCGGTTTCTTCGCCGCAGATGTAGGCGCCGGCGCCGCGGTGGACGAAGACGTCGAAGTCGTAGCCCGAACCGCAGGCGTTCTTGCCCAGCAGACCGGCTGCGTAAGCCTCTTCACGCGCAGCGAACAGCGTCTCTGCCTCGCGGATATATTCGCCGCGAATGTAGATGTAGGCCGCGCGCGCACCCATGGCGAAGCCCGCGACCAGCGCGCCTTCGAAGAGGAGGTGCGGATCGTGACGCATGATCTCGCGATCCTTGCACGAACCCGGTTCGGATTCGTCCGCATTGATCACGAGGAAGCTGGGCTTCGGATTGCCTGCCTGGTCGAGCGGCGGCTGCTTGGGCATGAAGGACCACTTCATGCCGGTCGGGAAGCCAGCACCGCCGCGACCGCGCAGACCCGAAGCCTTCATCTCGTCGATGATGGCGTCGCGGCCGCGCTCGATCAGCGCCTTGGTGTTGTCCCAGGCACCGCGTGCCTGCGCTTCCTTCAGGTTCCACGGCTGATAGCCGTAGAGGTTGGTGAAGATGCGATCCTTATCGAGGAGAGCCATTACCACTCACTCCGATAGTCATGGTTTTCGGTGATCATCGCCGCCAGATTGGTAGGCTCGCCCACCGGTTCCACGGTGTGACGGGCGGGATCCTGGGTGCCGGCCTTGGGCGTTTCACCACGCGCCAGCGCGTCGAGCACCGCGTTGAGGCGGTCCGACGTGAGGTCTTCGTAGTTGTCGTCGTTGATCTGGACCATCGGGGCCGAGGCGCAGTTGCCCATGCACTCGACCTCGGTGAACGACCACAAGCCGTCTTCCGAGATGTGGCCCTTCTTCATGCCGCGCGACTTGCAGGTTTCCAGCAGGTCGTCCGAACCGCGCAGCATGCAGGGCGTGGTGCCGCAAACCTGCACGTGGAACCGGCCGATCGGCGCGATGTTGTACATGGTGTAGAACGACGCGACCTCGACCACGCGGATCACCGGCATGTCGAGATAGGCGGCGATATATTCCATCACCGGAATCGGCAGCCAGCCCTGCGTGTTCAACTCGGCACCGACCTGGCGCTGGGCCAGATCGAGCAGCGGCATCACGGCCGAGCGCTGGCGCCCTGCCGGATAGCGGGACACGACATCCTTCGCCTTTTCGGCGTTCTCGGCGGTCCAGGCGAAATTGCCCCAACGGGCCCGGAGTTCGGGCGTGTCGGGTTCGATATAGCGGTCAGCCATGCTTACCCCTGCGCTTCAGCCACTGGTCCTGGCCGAAAAGAAACAACTCAAAGCCGCCGATCGCGGTCACCAGCATCGGCAGCACGGCCGTGGGCTGGAGATCGAGATAGACGGCGACAAAATACCACACCGCAAGGGCCACACCGGTGACGGCGGCCCAGATGCGGGTCAGTTCGAGGGTGTTGAATTTCATCGGATGAACTCCCTCACCGGATGAATTCGACGCGCGAGCACTTGTCGCCCTCGAAGCTGTAGACGGCGAGAACGTCGAAAGGCTCGACGGGATCGGAACCGTCCGTCGCCGGGCCGCGCGTCACGTGCTCGCGGAAGACGACGTAATTGTCGGTTTCCTCGCGCGAGACGATCTCGGCCTGGTTCTCGGGCCACTTGGCGAAAGCCGCCTTGAGGCCCGAGCGCGTGCCTTCCCGGCCCTCGCGAACAACAGCGCCGCGATAGTTCGCCTCGCTGGCGTCCTCGGTCATGTACGAGACGTAGAGATCGGCGTCCTGCGCGTTGTAGGCGGCGATCATGGCCTCTGCGACGGCGAGCTTGCTCAACGGTCGCACTCCCCGAACACGATGTCCATGGCACCGAGGATCGCCGTGGCGTCGGGCAGCATGTGGCCCTTCGACATGAAGTCCATCGCCTGGAGATGCGAGAAGGCGGTCGGACGGATCTTGCAGCGGTATGGCTTGTTCGAGCCGTCCGACACCAGATAGACGCCGAATTCGCCCTTGGGGCTTTCCGTGGCGACATAGACTTCGCCCGCGGGAACGTGGAAGCCTTCGGTGTAGAGCTTGAAGTGATGGATCAGCGATTCCATCGACTGCTTCATCTCGCCGCGCTTCGGCGGGCCGACCTTGCGGTCGGTGGTCATAATCGGGCCTTCGGGCATCTGCGCGAGGCACTGCTTCATGATCTTCGCCGACTGGCGCACTTCCTCGGCACGGACCATGAAGCGGTCGTAGCAGTCCGAAGCGGTGCCGACCGGGACTTCGAAGTCCATGCGGTCGTAGACGTCGTAAGGCTGGCTCTTGCGGATATCCCAGGGGATGCCGGTGGCGCGGATCATCGGGCCGGAGAAGCCCCAGGCCAGCGCATCTTCCTTGGAAACGACGGCGATGTCGACGTTACGCTGCTTGAAGATGCGGTTGTCTATGACCAGGCTCAGCGCGTCCTCGAACAGTTCCGGCAGGCGCGTGTCGAGCCAGTCGGCAATGTCGGTGAGCAGCTTGAGCGGCACGTCCTGATGCACGCCGCCGGGGCGGAACCAGGCCGAGTGCATGCGGGCGCCCGAAGCGCGTTCGAAGAAGTTGAGGCAGTCCTCGCGGACTTCGAACAGCCACAGGTTCGGCGTCATCGCGCCGATATCCATGATGTGCGACCCCATGTTCATCATGTGGTTGCAGATGCGGGTCAGCTCGGCGAACAGCACGCGCAGATACTGGGCGCGCAGCGGAACCTCGAGGTTCAGCAGCTTCTCGATCGCGAGGACGTAGGAATGTTCCATGCCTAGCGGCGAGCAGTAGTCCAGACGGTCGAAGTACGGCAGCGCCTGGAGGTAGGTCTTGTGTTCGATCAGCTTCTCGGTGCCGCGATGCAGCAGGCCGACGTGCGGATCGATACGCTCGATGATCTCGCCGTCGAGTTCCATGACCATGCGCAGAACGCCGTGGGCCGCGGGGTGCTGTGGACCGAAGTTGATCGTGTAGTTGGTGATGACTTCGTCGCCGGTGGTCGGCGACTGTTCGAGCTGCATGCTCACGCCTTTTCTCCTTCGGCCTTCTCATCGCCAGGCAGCACGTATTCCGCGCCTTCCCAGGGGCTCATGAAGTCGAACTGACGCAGATCCTGCGCAAGCTGGACCGGCTCGTAGACCACGCGCTTGTCCTCTTCGGAATAGCGCAGCTCGATATGGCCGGTGAGCGGGAAGTCCTTGCGGAACGGATGCCCTTCGAAGCCGTAGTCGGTGAGGATGCGGCGAAGGTCGCGGTTGCCGGCGAAGATCACGCCGTACATGTCGAACACTTCGCGCTCGAGCCAACCGGCGTTGTGCCACAGCGTGGTCACGGTCGGCACCGGCGTATTCTCGGCCGCGTTGACCTTCACCAGCAGGCGATGGTTCTTCGTGATCGAGAGCAGCATGTAGACGACTTCGAAGCGTTCGGGACGCGACGGATAGTCGACACCGGCCATTTCCATGAGCTGCTGGTATTCGTGATGGTCACGCAGCAGGCGCAGGGCGTTCTCGGCCTGGTCGCGCGCAACGGTGAGCACGACTTCGCCGTGCTCTTCGCGGGCGGCAACCAGCATCGAACCCAGCGCGGCGGAGAGAGTCTCCACCACGCCTTCGTTCGACGCGATCTTGGGGGCGGAATGCAGAACAGTCATCGTGCCCTTACCTTTCGAGCGCGCCGACGCGGCGGATCTTACGCTGCAGCTGCATGATGCCGTAGAGCAGCGCTTCGGCGGTCGGCGGGCAGCCCGGCACGTAGATGTCAACCGGAACGATCCGGTCGCAGCCGCGCACGACGCTGTAGCTGTAGTGATAGTAACCGCCGCCGTTGGCGCACGAACCCATCGAGATGACGTACTTCGGGTCCGACATCTGGTCGTAGACCTTGCGGAGGGCCGGAGCCATCTTGTTGCAGAGCGTTCCTGCCACGATCATCACGTCAGACTGACGCGGGGATGCGCGCGGCGCGGCGCCGAAGCGCTCCATGTCGTAGCGGGGCATGTTGACGTGGATCATCTCGACCGCGCAGCAGGCGAGGCCGAAGGTCATCCACCACAGCGAGCCGGTACGGGCCCACTGGAACAGCTCCTCGGTCGACGTGACGAGGAAGCCCTTGTCGGACACTTCCTGGTTGAGGTCCTTGAAGAATGCCTGATCGGGCGGCACGACGGCGCCGCCCTGAGCGATTGCCGGAGCGAGAGGCTGGCCGGCGGAGTTCACGAGCGTGCTCATTCCCAGTCCAGAGCTCCCTTCTTCCATGCATAGGCGAGGCCGATGGCCAGTTCGCCGAGGAACACCATCATCGTCAGCCAGCCGGCCCAGCCGGTCAGCTTGAGCGAAACGGCCCAGGGGAACAGGAACGCGGCTTCAAGGTCGAAGACGATGAACAGGATCGCCACGAGGTAGAAGCGGACGTCGAACTGGCTGCGCGGGTCCTCGAACGCGGGGAAGCCGCATTCGTACTCGCTGTTCTTGTCGGCGCTCGGATTATGGGTGCCGGTCAGGCGGGCGACGCCCATCGGCAGCAGCACGATCACCGACGAAAGCGCGAGCGCAACCGCGAGAAAGATCAGGATCGGCAGGTATTGTGACAGATCAGTCAATGGTTCTGGCCTTCATACCGGATACGGCAGCCGGACTCATGCCTCAGGCAACGTCCGGTTGTTGCGGGCGCTCTTAGGCCAGCCCCTCCCCCTCTGCAAGGTGTCCGAAGGGAATAAATGGCGGAACTCTGCGGTGTTGCGAGCCATTCGCAACAAGCTGGGGAGCGGACATGCTTCGTCACGGAGGCGCATCAAGTCGAAACCCGCAGCAGCCGGGAGATTGGGCAATTCCATGCGAATTGAGTGCGATCGCCTTACGGATGCAAGATTTCGCATCCAGCTTGCGAAAATCGCCGTTATCACAGCCCCGGATCGGAGCAGGAAATGGTTGCGTCAACGCCCCGGGGATGGCGCATGTTGAAGCGCGATGGCGAAGGAGTCATCAATTGCAATTGATGCAGTGCAGCACTACCTGAATTTCGAAGGATACCTGATTTCCAAGCGTGAAAGGCATAATAATGGCCCAAATCTCGGCTTCAGACCCGATTGTCATTCTTTCCTATGCTCGTACCCCGATGGGCGGCCTCCAAGGCGCCCTCGCCGACGTTTCGGCAACTGAACTCGGCGCAACCGCCGTCAAGGCCGCCGTGGAACGCGCCGGGGTTTCCGGCGAAGACATCGAACGCATCTACATGGGCTGCGTGCTCCCCGCCGGGCTCGGCCAGGCGCCTGCCCGCCAGGCGGCGCTGAAGGCCGGCCTGCCGAAGTCGGTCGAAGCCACCACCGTCAACAAGGTCTGCGGATCGGGGATGCAGACGGTGATCATGGGCGCCGAGGCCCTCGCCTCCGGCTCGCTCGACGTGATCATCGCGGGCGGCATGGAATCGATGACCAATGCCCCGTACTTGTCGAAGAAGCACCGCTCGGGCGCCCGCGCCGGCCATGACACCCTTTACGACCACATGTTCCTCGACGGCCTGGAAGACGCCTACGAGGGCGGATCGATGGGTTCCTTCGCGCAGGTAACGGCTGACGAATATCAGCTAACCCGCGAAAATCAGGACGATTACTCGATCGAATCGCTGCGCCGTGCGCAGGAAGCGATCGCCAATGGCGCATTCAAGGGTGAAGTCGTTCCCGTCACCGTGAAGACCCGCAAGGGTGACCTGGTGGTCGATACCGACGAACAGCCGCCCAAGGGCAATGCCGACAAGATCCGCACTTTGCGCGCCGCCTTCGCCAAGGACGGCACGATCACGGCCGCCACGTCCAGCTCGATCTCCGACGGTGCCGCCGCTGTCGTCATGTCCCGCAAGAGCGTGGCCGAAGCCAAGGGCCTGGCGCCCGTCGCCACCGTTGTCGGCGTCGCCGCCCACGCCCACGAACCCGCCAAGTTCACCACGGCCCCGGTCAGCGCGATCACCAAGCTGATGGACAAGGTGGGCTGGCAGCTTTCGGACGTGGACCTGTTCGAAGTGAACGAAGCCTTCGCCTGCGTCGCCATGTTCGCGATGCACGACCTCGGCATCCCGCACGACAAGGTCAACGTCCACGGCGGCGCGACCGCGCTCGGCCATCCGATCGGCGCTTCGGGCACCCGCATCATCGTCACCCTCATCAACGCCCTCAAGGAAAAGGGCCTAAAGAAGGGTGTCGCCTCGCTCTGCATCGGCGGCGGCGAAGCCACGGCAGTTGCGGTCGAACTCGTCTGATCAATCCCAAAATGAGAACCCCCGTCCTTGCGGCGGGGGCTTTCATTTCAATACCTTATAGCATGAATTTCAGGGGGCGCCTGCGCCCCACAGCATGTCCTGTTCGACATAGCCCTTGTGCCCCTGCACATCGAACGGACACCAGCCATCCTTGCAATCGCCCAGCAGGCCGATCACCCCGGGCTGGATCCGCCACAGCATGGGCGAGCCTGAACTGGCCTCCGCATGCATTTCTACCAGAGCCTTGCCTCCCGGTCCTTTTACGAGGGCCGCGCGCTGGCGGGAAAGCAGGAGGTCCCTCATCCAGCCCTTGGTGCCGTCGGGGTCCTCGACGAGCCGCCATGGCCCTTCCCTGCGCAGCACTTTCACGGGGAGATGGAGACGGCGATAGACCCAGTCGATCTTGTACGATTCGCCGGGGCCCACGCGCAAATTCGCCAGATCGGTGTCGACCGAAGCCCAGTAGGGGACCTTGTCGTCATCGGCCGCCTGTGCCGCACCGGCCAGAGTGCAGACGGCGGCGCCGCAGGCCGCCAGGATCGACTGTCGAATTTTTCGCGAAAACATGGCTGTTTCATAATGCGATGCAGCGTCCTTCATCAAGGATTCTCGCCACTCTCCCTGTGGAATGGTTGCGCCCGCCGACGCTGCCCCTACGATAGCGACCCGCGTGCCTTGCAAACCTTTTCCTGCTCCGGGAAATTCCCGAAGGCGCAACACCTTGTGCCCGGCCGCCGCTCTGCTCTAGACCGCCCTTGGGGAGCACCGGTCCTTGCCGGCATCCGTGGGGAAAATCGATGATCAAGCGGGCGCTGTTGTCCATTCCAAGTCTGCTGGCCGTCCTGCCGGGACGGGCCATGGCCCAGGAAGCACGGATAGACCTGTCCAACAGCGGCGACACCGCCTGGATAATGGCGGCGGCCGGACTGGTCCTGCTGCTCGCGCTGCCGGGCATCGCGCTGTACAACTTCGGCAGCGTCGGCAGGCGGAACGGACTGTCGGTCGTGATCCAGTCCTTCGCCCTCGCTGCCGTGGTAACGGTTCTCTGGGGCATCGTCGGATATACGCTGGCCTTCGGAGACATCACCGGCGGCTGGATCGGCGGCGGCAATGCATGGATGCTTATCGAGCTCGGAAATGTGCGCGGCGGAACCGATATGCCCGAAAGCGCCTTTGCCCTGTTCCAGATCGTGGTGGCCGCGCTCGCACCGGCGCTGATGGTCGGCGCCTGGGCCGAACGGGCACGGTTCGGCTGGGTGATGACGTTCGGCGCGCTCTGGACGCTTATCGTGCAGGCCCCGATCACCCACTGGATCTGGGGCGGCGGATGGCTCTCCCGCAATCTGGGCGTGCTGGACTGGGCCGGCGGGCTGGTCATCTTCACGAGCGCGGGGGTCTCCGCTCTCGTAGTCGCGGCCATTCTCGGCCGCAGATCCTCGTTTTCAGGCATGCCCCCGATACCGCACAATCCGGCGCTCTCCTTGGTCGGAGCCGCCATGGCCTGGGTCGGCGCGCTCGGCCTTAGCGGCGGCTGGGCCGTTGCCGCCAACGACGACGCAGCAGCAGCGATGATCTCGGCCCATCTCGCCATTGCAGTGGCAATCGTGACCTGGGCCGGCATCGAACGGCTCGCTTCGGGACGGATCAAGGCACTTGGCCTTGGCAAAGCCGCCATGGCAGGCATCGCCACGATCGCTCCGGCAGCCGGCTACATTTCTCCGGGCGCATCGATTCTTTTCGGCATGCTCGGGGCGGGCGCCGGATATCTGGCAAGCCACGTCGTTCGCGCCCGTTTCCAGGTGGACGATGCCCTGGATGTCTTCGCGGTGCCGGGGCTGTGCGGCGCCCTCGGCTCGCTCCTGCTCGGGGCGTTTCTGTCCAACACCTTCGGCGGCGTCGGATATTATGGCGATATGTCCATGATTTCGCAGACAATAGCGCAATCTTCCGCACTTGCCGTCGTCGTGTTCTGGTCTGCCATGGCGACTGCCATCGTTGCCCTCATGGCATCTCTCGTTTTCCCCATGCGCGTTTCCGAAGACGCCGAGCGCGCAGGGCTGGATGCCTCCAGCCATGGACATTTCCCCGAGGGGCCGGAGCGATGATCCCGGCCTACCTCGCACAGAGCGTCCGCCGAAGCTTTTCACCTTCCGGCAGATCTGGGAGAACGGAAGTCTGGGTCTACCTTCTGGCGGCCACGCTGATCGGTGTCCTGTTTTCAGCGATTACCGCATGGTTTCTCGCCCCCGCCCTCTCCCGCTGGGCATCGCTTGCAGTCATGCTGCTTATTGCAATTCCTGTGGTGTCGCTCGTCATCAGACGCTTTCACGATCTGGACCGCAGCGGCTGGTGGAGTTTGGCACTCGCTCTCGGCGCCGTTCGGCTCCTGATCCTGGAGATCCTGCAGGGCAGCCTTGGCTGGGACGCGAGAGCGACTGCCGAACGCCTCTTCACATGGGTGGACTGGGCCGTTTTTCCGGCGTTCGGACTGGCCTATATCGTGATTATTGCATGGCCGGGCACGAAGCGGGAAAACCGCTTCGGCCCGCCGGACCACTTGGATCGGACCGGCAAGCAAGTGCCCTAACCATCTCGAACTAGTCAGCCCGTTCGCTTGGGCAGAGATATCTCCGCAATACCCCCGCACATCAGCGTTCCCTTCTGGTTGGTCATCCTGTGCTTCACCTGCACGAGGTGACGGCCCTGTTCATCCACCATCTTGTCCACCACCTCGGCGGTCTGGATTGTGACGTCACCCGAAAGCGCCGGCCCACGGTAATTAGCAGTCGAGTGTACGACCATTCCCCACTCGCCAGCCCAACCGGCCAGATAGTCGGTAACCCATGCTCCCATGGAGGCGCCGTAGCCGTAAGCCCTCGGCATGCCGATCTTGCGGGCATACTTGGGGAAGAGATGTCCTCGCGAAGGGCCGAAATAGGCACCATCGGTCAATTCAGGATTGATTCGTTCCATATGCGGATCGTTCTCATGACCGGCCATCTCGGGCGTGAAGCCCAAGGCCGCCAGATCGAGTTCGCGGCGATCCAGCGTGCCCCATGTCGTGAAGAGATAGGCGCGCCACTCGGTCGTAAAGCTCGCGATAGTATGCGGACCGAAGACGCGCTCGGGCAGTTGATCGCCAATGGCGACATCGTCCCACCAACGTTCGCCATGCCCCAACTCATGGAGCATGCGAATCCAGGCGAACTTGCGCTGCTCCAGCTGATCGAGTTCGGCATCCGTCCATTCAGGCTCTTCGAACTCTGCGGTATTGACGGTGTCTCCGCCCGCATGGGCGAGATAGCGTATCGCGGTAGAGCGCTGCTTCGCGATCAGCTCGCCCGACTGGTTGCGATAGAAGTTGTCGCCCCGCTGGAAGCAGGTCGGCCCGAAACCGGTGTTCTTGACGGTATAGTCGAACGGAATTCGCTCATTCGTAACGACATCGCCGCCGAATACGCGCGGGCCATAATGCCAGAACTCATCGCCGCCGAAGAGCAGGTGGGAGTTTGGAATGCAGCCGACGCAGGAAGGCGCCGTACCGTGACCGTCATCCATCACGATCGGAAAGCTCTGCGGCGCCACAAGCTTCCCGAACCGGCTCTCGGCAGCGAAAGCAGGATCGAAATGAAGGAGATTCGCATAGTGCATCGCCTGCGCCCAGCGGCGGATGTCATTGTTTCCAAGAGGCTCGCGGATGGGCGAGGAATCGATCACTTTTCCAAGGTATTGATCGATATCAGAGCAATCAAACTCAGCGGCGACTTGGTCCGACATGGCGCTTCCCTTCTCCCGATGGCGACTTGAGCCGCCTTTCCTTTGATCGACAGTGCTGTCTATTACAGCCGGTCTATCGGGTCACGCGCCTTGCCGCGTTACGGCGCCGTCAACGCCCCGGCGGTACGCGCGAACTCTCGACAGTGGATCGCCGCCGATCTATGTCTGGTTTAATCGATCACTTAAACGGACCGGATATGCCTCTTCCAGCGCCTTTCGCCTCGCTTCGCCTGCCTGTGATTGCAGCGCCGATGTTCATAGTGTCGACACCGCATCTCGTCATTGCGCAGATGCGATCGGGGATCGTCGGCAGCTTCCCCGCCCTGAACGCGCGCCCAGCCAGCCAGCTCGACGAATGGCTCTGTGAAATTGAAGAGGAAACAGAAGGTTGCGAAGCGCCTTTGGCAGTCAATCTCATTGTTCACAAAAGCAACAATCGGCTTCAGGAAGACCTCAAGGTGCTTGAAAAGCACAAGGTGCCGCTGGTCATAACCTCCCTTGGCGCAATGCCCGAGGTGAATGCCGCAGTGCATGGATGGGGAGGCCTGGTCTTCCACGACGTGATCAACGACCGCTTCGCTCGCAAGGCCGTGGAAAAGGGTGCAGACGGACTGATCGCCGTAGCTGCCGGCGCCGGCGGACATGCGGGGCCTCAGTCGCCTTTCGCCCTCATGCAGGAAATCCGTGCCTGGTTCGACGGTCCTCTTGCGCTGTCCGGCGCGATTGCCTGCGGTCGCTCCATTGTGGCTGCCCAGGCGATGGGCGCCGACTTTGCCTATATCGGTACGCCGTTCATTGCCACGAACGAGGCCAACGCGGCATCGGAATACAAGCAGGCCATCGTCGATGGCGCAGCGGCGGACATAGTCTATTCCAGCCTCTTCACGGGCGTTCACGGAAACTACCTGCGCGCCTCCATCACCGCTGCAGGTCTCGACCCGGACAATCTGCCGGAAGGCGACAAGACCCAGATGGACTTCGGTTCCGGCGGCAATACCGCGGCCAAGGCTTGGAAAGACATCTGGGGATCGGGACAAGGAATCGGCGCGATTTCCTCGATCGAGCCTGTGGAATCGCGCATCGCCGCGCTCGAAACGCAGTACCGCGCCGCAATGGACGCTTTGCGCGATCGCGTGGGCATGGCCTCGCATCTGGTGGACTGAGCATCGGCGCCTGACAGGATAGGCGCCGTTCCCAACCAGAGCTTGTCCGCCAGATCGTCGAGCTCCGAAAATTCGACTTCCGGCCGCAACGGATCGTTGCGGTTAAGCTGAGGTCCGTGAAACGGTGCCCCTAGCAGAAGGCGGCGCAAGGCCCGCTGCAAAAGGCCTATCCGCCACCGCGCATCGTTAGCGGCGCGCGATGGCGTCTTGCGCCTGTCCTGCGACCATTTCGCCTCAATCTGGCCGATCCGTTCACTGACAAGCGAGGTATATTGTCGATGAGGGCCGCGATGGAGCGGCAGGCCCATGCGTATGCTTGCTGCCTCATCGCAGGGAAGCAGCAGGCCGTTGCGACGGAAATCCTCGAAACAGGCATGGAGCCCACCGATGGCCACGAGCAGAGGTTGAAAGCAGCGGCTACGCCCGATCTGAAGCGGAAGCAGGTGATGCCGTTGCAGCCCGTCGTCATAGTCGGGCTGCCCTCTGCGGTTGACGGCGCGAAAGGAAAGATGCTGTCTCAGCGGAGACGATCACGGTCAGTGCTGTCGCCAGACCCAGATTTGTTTTCCCTTTCGCGACGGCTCCAGCAGAAGTCGCCCCTTTGGCGAGTCGATCTCTCTGGGTTGATCGAACGCCCCCTGGCGAACAAGGTAATCGACTACGCGAATAGCCAATTTCAAGGTTTCGGACGGCGTTTCGCCGCTCGCACCTTCGAGCTGCATTTCCCTACCGACAAATCGGGAGAGCCCTCGCGTCAGCAGGCTGCCATCGTCTGCACGCAGCAAAGCTGTGAGGCCAAGCGCCGGGAAAGCGCCGCCAGCCAGCCAATTGACGATGATCTGTGCAAAGTAGCGCGGCTCCATGACCGTCTGCGCCGACTGCCAGCCTATGGCCGACACGGGAAGCTTCAGAGACAGGCTCGCAGCCAGACCCGCGAGCGTGCGGATCACGGGAACAAGTCCCGCCCCCCCGGCGATATGCCCACCGGGCGCCAGCTCGATCGCCTCAAGCTCCTCGATACGCGGGACTGTTTCGAACCCATGGTTCTGCAAAATGTCACCCTGCGCAGCCGCTTTTGCCGGAGCCAGTCCCGAAAGGTCGAAAGTAAGGCCGCTCGCAAGAAGCTCCACCCAGCCTTCCTCTGCGGGCGGGCGATGCGTTACCCTTGCCATGATCTCCCGCCCCGCCGAGGCTTCGATCAGCGCCGCGATCGCTTCGACCGAGGGGCGTTCGGCAGGCTTGAAATAGAGAGAAACGCCATTGCGCGGCGCCGCAGCAGCCAACACGCCCCGATCCTCGGCTTTCCGGGATGAGGGGTTCGTTTTCACGGGTTCAGGCTCGATGATGTTCACACCAATCATAAGGCAGCAGTTCGCCGCCGCCGTCGAGTCCGTCACCTAACTGATGCAACCGAAACGGTTTCATCTTCAGAAGACCCCGAGCTTCAACCCTTCGGCAAAAGCCGCACCAAGCTCGCGGCACGCCTCCAGATCCTCTTCCGAAACGGTCTTTTCTGCCCGGATCTGTTCGGGCGTCTGTGCCCCCAGATTGACGATCAGCGGCTCCGCGACGCGCCGGAGCCGCCAACCGGTGACGATGCGATCGATCTGCGCCAGTGCCGCGGTTCCGTCCGATCCGGCCGAGATCGCCGTGGCATAAGGCCGACCTTCCACCCGGCCGAGCATGGGATAGTAGCAGCGGTCGAACATCTCCTTCATCTGGCCCGACATGCTCCCGAGATTTTCCGGGCAAACGAAGACATAGCCCTGCGCACCCAGCAGGATCGCGGGCATGGCCTCTGCGGCCGTCAGCAACACGCCCTGCCCGCTCGCGCCTTGCGCCACGGCAGCCGCCATGGCTCTCGAAGCGCCAGTGCGGCTATGCCAGATTATTGCCAGCATCGCGGCTTCTCCCTGATTGATCCGTTTCCCGGCCTTTTCCCGCCTCTCGCCTTAGTCTAATCGGTTCGCCATGGCTTCGCGACCCGTTAGTTCCGTATTCGGCATCGATCATTCCCTCACCGGCAAGTCCTGGCGCTGGCGGGGTGGCAACATGGACCTATCGGAAAGTGCCTCCGGCATTTCCGCCGGGTTCTCCGGCGGGCTGGAGGACGATATCGTCACCCAGATCCTGCTGTCCCGAGGCGTTCCGCGCGAGGATCTTGAGCGTCACCGTACCCCCTCCCTGCGCGCCTTCCTTCCCGATCCTTCGGTATTCCGCGATATGGACGCCGCCGCCGAGCGCCTCGCCCAGGCGGTCATGGCGAACGAAACGGTGACGGTCTACGGCGACTACGACGTGGACGGTGCCACCAGCGCCGCCCTGCTGATCCTCCTCCTGCGCGGGCTGGGTCACGACGCGCGATACTACATTCCCGACCGTCTGCTCGAAGGATACGGCCCGAGCGGCGAGGCACTCGTACGGATTGCGCAGGAAGGCTCCAGCCTGATCGTCACGGTAGACTGCGGCGCGATGGCGTTCGAGGCGCTGGAGATGGCGCACGGCGCGGGTGTGGATGTGATCGTGGTCGATCACCACAAGTGCGCGCCCCAGCTTCCCCGGGCCGCCGCGCTGGTCAATCCCAACCGGCTGGACGAGAGCGAAATCGCGGCCGGGCACGGCCATCTCGCTGCAGTCGGCGTGGCCTTCCTGCTCGCTGTCGCGACGGTGCGGACATTGCGCCGAAGGGGGTTCTTCGCAGGACGCAGCGAGCCGGACCTGTTCGCCCTGCTCGATCTCGTGGCTCTTGGCACGGTCGCGGACGTCGCGGCACTGCATGGACTGAACCGCGCGCTGGTTGCACAAGGGCTCAAGGTCATGGCAAGGCGCGACAATATCGGCATGGCCGCGCTGATAGACGCCAGTCGCCTGAACCGTGCCCCGACCTGTTCGGATCTCGGTTTCGCGCTCGGCCCGCGCATCAATGCCGGTGGGCGCGTCGGCGAATCGACGCTCGGCGTGCGCTTGCTCACGACCACCGACGCCGACGAAGCGCAGGTCATCGCCGCGCAGCTTTCCCGGCTCAACGACGAGCGACGCGGCATCGAGCAGGTCGTCCAGGAAGCGGCCGAGGCCCAGATCGAACGCCAGCACAATCGCTCCGTCATGGTCCTGGCAGGAGCGGGATGGCATCCCGGCGTGATCGGCATCGTCGCCGGGCGCATCAAGGAAAAGACCGGAAAACCCACCCTCGTCATCGCGATGGATGCCGATGAGGCCGGAAACGGCAAGGGCTCGGGCCGGTCGATCCCCGGCGTCGACCTCGGCGCGGCCATCATCGCGGCGCGCGAGACCGGCTTGCTGGTGGCCGGTGGCGGCCACGCCATGGCCGCAGGGCTCACCGTGGCGCCCGACAAGCTCGACGCCCTTTCCGAATGGCTTGATTCGCTTCTGGCGGCGGATGTCGCACGGGCGAGCGCCAATCAGTCGATGCTGCTCGACCTGGCTCTGGCCCCGCGAGGGCTGACGCCGGAACTCGTCGAGAAACTCGAAAGCGCCGGTCCCTATGGCATGGGCTGGCCGGGGCCGCGTGTCGCGGTCGGCCCGGTCCACGTCATCAAGGCCGATACCGTGGGCGCCGATCACGTTCGGCTGATCGTCGGCGGGCAGGACGGCGCCCGCTTCAAGGCCATGGCCTTCCGCTCCGCCGAGACTGAAATGGGCCAGGCCCTGCTCCATGCTACCCAGGGCCGCCGCCTCTGGCTGGCCGGGCGGGCGAAGATCGACGATTGGGGGAGCCGCCCCCAGGCAGAACTTCACATCGACGACGCCGCCTTTGCGGCCTGAAAACAGCGGATTTTAGCAGGCTCCAGGCCCGTCATTGCCGGGCATGTCATAGAGAGTTCAAATTATTCGCAATGAAGGGGTTGACCCCCCACCGGACCCCCGCTAGAGGGCCGGTCCTGCCTCCGGCGCAACCCGGTACGGCCCCTTCGTCTAGCGGTTAGGACGCGGCCCTTTCACGGCTGAAACACGGGTTCGATTCCCGTAGGGGTCACCAGGGTATCACGCGATACCGGCGGTACATCAAATGGCTTAACGGCCCCTTCGTCTAGCGGTTAGGACGCGGCCCTTTCACGGCTGAAACACGGGTTCGATTCCCGTAGGGGTCACCATTTACACTCGCTTCAAGGCGAGGCATTCTGGCTCAACGGCCCCTTCGTCTAGCGGTTAGGACGCGGCCCTCTCACGGCTGAAACACGGGTTCGATTCCCGTAGGGGTCACCAGACTTTTCAAGCACCTGGCTTGGACACACCCCCATTATCAGAATTATCCCTCGACGATTGCCGTTCACCGACAGGCGCGCCAGCCTCCGGCCCTGATCGCCTGGTCCAGATGCAGGTGATCGGCATGGGCCGCATTGTAGTCAGGTGACAGCACCGTCGCGAAGGCATCACATGCGGCATCGCGTATCGCATGGAGAAACGCGGCTTCCTCTACGGAGCCGGTCCAGCCCTTGCGTACGGTCACGCGCCTGCCGTCGGCCAATATGAAAGCCGATATGTCGATGGCGTTGCCGGTCGCATGCTCGCTCCAGGAACCATCGCTGCCACCGCCTATGCGCCGGCAATTGTAGGTTCCCAGTTGCTCGACGCGAACGACCTTGCTCCCGAATATCGCCTCGGCCTGCGGCTGGACGCCGTTGCGCAGCCACCAGGCGAGGCCTGCATCGACGGAGCACGTCGCCTCAGCACGGGCGGGCACAAGGCTCACATCCAAGGCCTGGGGCGCTGCAAGGCGCTTTCGGTCGTCGCGGCGGCAGGAACCTTCGCCCAAGGGCGTGAGAGCGCGTCTGTCGATCCGGCCGCGCTCAAGGAACGCCTGGCAGAGATCGCGATCGGCGCGCAGGGCCGAAAGTTTGCGCGGCGTCGCCCAGCCCGGCTTCTCCTCGAGCGTCAGCGGCGCCCAGGGATCGTACCCCGGATGCTCGCGCAGCCAGCCTTTGCCCGCAAACAGCAGGCAGCCCAGCAGGAGCGCAGCGACTACGAAGCGATCGAAGGGGAAGGACATCCTCTGCCAAACGCCTCGGCAGCGCGCTTGCTCCGAGGCGGATCACTCCATCATGGCGAACAGGGCCCAAGCCAGAGCCGTGGCACCGCAGAACAGCGGCCAGGACCAGTAGAATTCGTGCCCCTGATAAAAGGTATGCGTGATGTCCAGCATGCCTCCACGCGACCCTTGCGATCCAATGACGATCGAAACGATCCAGGTGAGCAGAAAGCCCGGGATCAGCGCCTTGATGGCCGACATGACAGATTTTCCGATTTTTCGATAAGCCTGTCGGGATTCTGACGAGAACAGGTAAATATCCCCCTACCGAGCAGGCGGGCAGTCCTGTGGAGAACTCCGGCATAGCCTGTGCATCGGCAGAGGATTTCCGGTGGATGCCTTGTGCATTGTCCAAAAGAAAAGGGGAGCACACGGCTCCCCTTCCCTTTCAATATCGATCGCCTGCTATCAGACCGGCGGCACGGGCTGCGGCGGGGCGTCGGGATCGACCTCGTGCGTTTCGACCAGGCCTCTGCCCACATGGCTGCGCGAGCGGCTGTAGGTGTAATAGACGAAGAGACCCAGGATCGCCCATGCGACGAACAGACCGATGGTCTGCGCCGAAAGGCTGAAGAACAAGTAGATACAGCCTGCAATCGCCAGCGGCGCGGTCAGCATGATCCCCGGCGTGCGGAACGGGCGCTTGCGCGTCGGATCGGTCTTGCGCAGCACCATGACCGCGATGGAGACGGCGGCGAAAGCGAACAGCGTGCCGGAGTTCGACACGTCGGCCAGCAGCCCGACCGGGAAGAACGCCGCGAACAGGGTAACGAACAGGCCGGTCAGCATGGTGATCACATGCGGCGTGTGGAAACGCGGATGCACCTTGGAGAAGAATTCCGGCAGCAGGCCGTCACGGCTCATGACGAAGAAGATGCGGGTCTGGCCGAACATCATCATCAGGATGACCGAAGGCAGCGCGATGATTGCCGCCGCGCCGACCAGCCAACCGACGAAGGGATAGCCGACCTGGCGCAGCGTCCAGGCAAGTGCTTCCTTCGAGCAGACCACGGCATTCTCGTGAATGGCGGCGCAGGCCTGCGAAAGCTCCGGCGTTCCCGGCGAGAGAGCGGCACCGTTAGGGCCGAGCACGGGCTGGGCGCCGACCGTACCGATCACGCCGGACGCGACCAGCATGTAGAAGATCGTGCAGATGCCCAGGCTGCCGATCAGGCCGATCGGCATGTTGCGCTGCGGGTTCTTGGTCTCTTCCGCTGCGGTCGAAACCGCGTCGAAGCCGACATAGGCGAAGAAGATCGAAGCTGCCGCGCTGGAGATACCCGCAAAGCCGAGCGGCGCGAAAGGCGTGAACTGACCGGACTTGATGACCGGGATCGTCAGCACCACGAACATGGCGAGCGCCAGAATCTTGATGCCCACCAGCACCGCGTTCACCGTGGCGCTTTCCTTTGTGCCCTTGATCAGCAGGGCCGTGACGGCCGCCGCGATGAGCATGGCGGGAATGTTGATCAGGCCGCCGTCGAACGGCCCGCGCACGAAGTCCAGCGGGATGCTCATGCCGAAGCTGCTGTTGAGCCAGCCCACGAAATAACCGGACCATCCGACCGAAACCGCGCCTGCGGCGATCGCATATTCGAGAATCAGTGCCCAACCGACCATCCAGGCGACCGTTTCGCCCATGACCGCGTAACTGTAAGTGTAAGCGGAGCCGGAAACCGGCACCATCGCCGCCATTTCGGCATAGCAAAGCGCCGCCACGCCGCAGACGAAGCCGGCGATGACGAAGGAGAGCATCATGCCGGGACCGGCCTTCTGCGCGGCCTCCGCGGTGAGAACGAAAATACCCGTACCGATGACGGCGCCGATTCCGAGCATAGTGAGCTGGAATGCGCCCAGCGACCTGTGAAGAGATTTCTTTTCCGCCGTCGCCAGAATGGCGTCGAGCGGCTTAACGCGTCCGAACATGCGGTGGACCCCCGAATTTTTGTATGGCGCGACGCTAGCGGGCTGCGACGCCATGGCAAGCCTTAACGCCACTGGTTCCTCATAATTACGGTAATTGGCCCAGACGACGGGACCAATGCGCGATAGCCGTTACCTTGTTCCCGCGGGCGGCAAGGAAAATGCGCTTTTGCGCATCTTCCAACCCCGCGCTAGAAGCCTTTCCCATGTCCACGACCTTTCAGCTCGATACCGCGACCAGTCGCGCCAATCCCACGCCCGCGCCGATGAAGCGCCTTACGGTGCCTGCCATCCAGCGCCGCAAGGTAGAAGGCCGGACGACCGAACCGCTGGTCATGCTTACCGCCTACACCGCCCGCCAGGCGCAGTTGCTGGATGAGCACTGCGACATCCTGCTGGTGGGAGATTCGCTGGCACAGGTGATCTACGGCCTGCCTTCGACCCTTCCCGTCACCCTCGACATGATGATCGCCCACGGCGCTGCCGTCGTGCGCGGCAGCTATCATTCGCTGGTGATCGTGGACATGCCTTTCGGCTCCTACGAGGAAAGCCCGCAGCAGGCCTTCGCGTCAGCCGCGCGCGTCATGGCCGAAACCGGCTGCGCCGCCGTCAAGCTCGAAGGCGGCGTCGCCATGGCGGAAACCATCGCCTTCCTTACCCAGCGCGGTATTCCCGTCATGGCCCATATCGGCCTGACGCCGCAGGCCGTTAACGCCCTGGGCGGGTACGGCGCGCGCGGACGCAGCCAGGAAGAACACGCCAAGATCATTTCCGACGGCAAGGCCGTCGCCGGTGCCGGAGCCTTCTCGGTCGTGGTCGAGGGTGTTCTCGAACCGATCGCGATCTCGTTGACGCACAGCCTCGACATTCCCGTCATCGGCATTGGCGCTTCGGCAGAGTGCGACGGGCAGGTGCTTGTGGCCGAGGACATGCTCGGGATGTTCGACCGTGTCCCCCGCTTCGTGAAGCGCTATGCCGACATGGCCGGGCTCGTCTCGGAAGCTGCCGCGAAATATGCCGAGGAAGTGCGCGCCCGCAACTTCCCCGGGCCGGAACAGACCTATCAGCCGAAGTGATGTCGGGAACCGGGGAGCGCGGCGCGCTCCCCGGCCGGCTCAGTTCTGCAAATCGTACTGCTTGAGCAGGTCGTAGAGCGTCGGACGGCTGATCCCCAGCATCTTCGCCGTGCTGGAGATATTGCCCTCGCTCCGGGCCAGGGCATGGCGGATGACCTTGCGATCGGCCTGCTCCCGCGCGGTCTTGAGGTTGAGCGCATTGACGACCTGCTCGTCGGGATCGGCAAGATCGAGGTCGGCAGCGCTCACCAGCTTCTCGTCCGCCATGATCACCGCGCGCTTTACGCGGTTTTCCAGCTCGCGGACATTCCCGGGCCAGCGCCAGGCGTCGATCGCCGCCAGGGCATCGGCGGAAAAGCCGCGTACGCCGGGGTTCATTTCGCCAGCATAGCGATGCAGGAGCGCCTTCGCCAGCAGAGTGGCATCGCCCGGCCGCTCGGCAAGGGCGGGGATCCGCACCACGATCTCGGCCAGACGGTAGAACAGATCCTCGCGAAAACGCCCTTCCCCGATCATGGCTTCGAGGTCCTGATGCGTCGCGCAGACGATCCGGGTATCGACCGGGATCGATTCCCGCGAACCGACCCGCTCGATCACCCGCTCCTGCAGGAAGCGCAGCAGCTTGACCTGAAGCTGGAGCGGAATGTCACCCACTTCGTCAAGGAACAGGGTGCCGCCCGCCGCCTGCTCGATCTTGCCGGGCGTCGTCTTGACCGCGCCGGTAAACGCGCCCTTCTCGTGCCCGAACAGCTCGCTTTCCAGCAGGTTCTCCGGGATCGCCGCACAGTTGATGGCCACGAATTCGCGCCTCGCGCGTCCGCTGGCTTCGTGAAGGCCGCGCGCCAACAGTTCCTTGCCGGTGCCGCTCGCCCCCAGCAACATCACCGAGACATTCGTATTGGCGACGCGCTCGATCGTGCGGGCAACCCGGATCATTTCCGGCGCGGCGGTGATCAACCGGCCGAGCACCTTTTCGTCCTTTTCCACCCGCGAGGCGAGGCGGCGGTTCTCCTCCTCAAGCCGGTGAAGCTCCAGCGCGCGGCGCACGATGAGGCCCAGCGCATCGATATCGACGGGCTTGCGGTAGAAATCGTAGGCACCGCGCGCGATCGCCTGAAGCGCGGACTCCCTTGCTTCGTGCCCGGAGGCAACGATCACCTTGGTATCAGGCTTCAGGGCCATGATCTCGTCCAGTACCGCGAAGCCCTCGGTCGTGCCGTCGGGATCCGGCGGCAGGCCGAGATCGAGCGTCACCACGTCCGGCATTTCCACGCGCAGGGCCGCCAGTGCGGAGGCCCTGTCCCCGGCAACGACGACGTCGAAATCCTCGTATGCCCATTTGAGCTGCGCCTGAAGACCGGCATCGTCCTCGACGACAAGGAGCTTGGGTCGGGTTTCGGTCATTTCAGGCTACTTTCTGGTCCTGGCTGGTGCTGTTGAGAAAGATTTCGGTCGTGGCGGCAAGCGGAATGCGAACGACGAAGCGCGACCCCAGCCCCTCGCGCGATTCCACCTCGAGCCGCCCCTTCATGCCCTTCACCAGCTCGCGCGCTTCGAACGCGCCGATCCCGAAGCCGCCGCTCTTGGTGGAGACGAAGGGCTTGAACAGACGGTGGCGGACGAACTCGGCCGACATGCCCGACCCGGCATCGACGACCTCGAAACGGGCGAAGAGACCGTCCGCGGCAAGCGAGAGAAAGACCGGGCTTTCGGCGCGGCTGGCATCGAGACCGTTCTGGACGAGATGGACGAGGACCTGTTCGAGCGAGTGGAAATTCGCCATCACAGCAAGATCCTTCACATCGGAAAGGACCACTTGCGGATTGCCGTTGAAGCGCGCCGTCACGGTTCGCGCCACCTCTGCCGCGCTCACTGTCTCCAACCGGTCCACCGCCCCGGCGCCATAACGCGACAGGCGCGCCAGCAGGGCGTTCAGCTTGTCGGAAGAATTGCGCAGGGTGACGAGCATGTCGGCGCGGAACTCCGGCTTGTCGGCATGAAGCTCGGCATTGCGCGCCAAGAGGCTGAACTGGCTGGCGAGGTTCTTGATATCGTGCATCACGAAGGCGATGCGGCGGTGGAAATCCTCGAAGCGGCTCGTTTCCGCGAGCGCCTCCTGGCTGGCGTTTTCCGCCAGGTAACTGGCAAGCTGCTGACCGATCACGCGCAGGAGATCGAAATCCTCCCAATCGAACTTGCGCGCCATCGCCGGGCGGGCGAGCACGACCATGCCGACCAGGCGATCGTAATGGACCAGCGGGACCATGGCCCAGGCGCGGCGCTCGGCAAGCAGCCATTCCGGTACGCGCAAATCGAGGTTCGCCGGAACCGCGCCCTCGCGCACATCGTCGAGATCGGCGATATAGCCCGCCTGTTCGAATGGCACGAGCATTTCCGGCGGACAGGCAGCGGCGGGCACTTCGATATCGGGCCAGTTCCACCGCGCCGCCAGAGTCAGCTCGCCCTGTTCGCCCGGCGTCAGCAGAAGACCCGCGGGGCTGTCGGTAATATCCGCCACGGACTGGACCACGCGCTCGCCCAGCGGCGATGTCTCGTCGTCGTTCCTGCCGATGGTGCGGGTGAAGCGCAGCCATTCCTCGCGGTAGTCGTAGCGATGCTGGAAGAAATGCTTGGCGAGGATCACTTTCAGCCAGCTGCGAACCCGGCGCGAAGGCAGCACGACAAGGGCGATGGCGCTGGCGAAAGTCAGGAAGGCCATCTCTATCAGGCGCGCAAAATTGCCGCCCGCATAGGAAAGCCACTGCGCCACAGCGACCATGGCGACGAGATAGACGCCGATGACGAGCAGCGAAAAGGTCTGGAACGTCACTGCGCGGGACGGCTTGAGCCGCAGTTCGTCGCGGCCTCGCGAAGCGGCGATGGCAAGACATGCCGCCAGCGCGAGCCCGGCCGCGCCGCGCAGCGCCGCGATCTCGCTCGGCCAACTGCGGGCGAGATAGGCCACGGTATAGAGATTGAGATCGAACGACCACAGGATCGCGAGCCCGATCGTCGGCCAGCGCAGGCCCGGGCGCAGCTCGCGCGGGGCCCCGGCATAGAGATTGTGAACCAGCACCAGCCCGCCCACCGTCACCAGCAGGCGCAGCATGACCTCGATCTCGAAACCGAGGTTCGCCAGACCGCGCTGCACCGAGAGATAGGACAGTGCCAGCGTCATGCCGATATGCAGCAGGCCCACGAAGACCAGCGCGAAGATCACCGGACGGATCGGCGCCAGACTGGAATGGCGGCCGTCACCCGCGAAGAGGCGGTAGATCACCACCAGCCAGGCCAGGTTGCGGATACTCTCCGCAAGAGAGGCGAGCATCGGCGCCTGCGCGGTGGCCGCTGCCGCCGCCGTCACGCACCAGGCGGCCGTCAGGAAAAGCGCGGCGACGACGCTGCCGCCCGCCTCTTCGAACCGCGCGCGCTTCGGCCAGAGCCAGAGCGCAAGGCTGGCCAGGGCAATGGCGCCGCTCAGATCGAACGCCACGCCTGCGGTAGACCAGAAGTCGAAGGCCCCGGCGCGGCTCATCGCGCGCCTTCGCTCCAGAGGATGACGCGCAAGGTCTGGAGGATGATCAGCAGGTCGAGGAAAGGCGTATAGTTCTTGGCGTAGTAGAGGTCGAACTCCAGCTTGTGCCGGGAATCCTCGATCGAGGCGCCGTATGGGTAATTGATCTGCGCCCAGCCAGTAATCCCCGGCTTCACCATGTGCCGTTCGGCATAGTAGCGCAGTTGCTCTTCCAATTCGGCCACGAACTGCGGGCGCTCGGGCCTGGGGCCGACGAAGCTCATCTCGCCCTTGAGCACGCTCCAGGCCTGGGGCAATTCGTCGATGCGCACCTTGCGGATGAAACGGCCGACACGGGTGACGCGCGGATCGTCCTTGGCCGCCCACTGTGCACCGGCGACTTCCGCATCCGTACGCATGGAGCGCAGCTTGATGACGTCGAAGTTCTCGCCGAACAGCCCAACGCGCTGCTGCCGATAGAAGGCCGGCCCACGGCTGTCGAGCTTCACCAGAAGCGCGAAGAGCAGGATGATCGGGCCGGTCAGGCAGAGAACCAGAGCACTCGCAACAATGTCGAACAAGCGCTTGATAACGCTTGATATCATCCTGCCGGATGAGAACCCGTCGGAAAAGATCAGCCAGCTCGGGTTCACCGTGTCGAGATCGATCCGCCCGGTTTCGCGTTCGAGAAAGCTGGAGAATTCATTGACGTGCACGCCGGTGGTCTTGATCCGCAGCAGGTCCTTGAGCGGCAGCGCATTGCGCCGTTCTTCCAGTGCGAGGACGACTTCGGTAACGCCCAGGTTGTCGACATAGCGGGTCAGGTTATGGATCGCGCCGCGCGAGATCGATTCCTCGATCGTGGGCGTACCCTCTCCCATGCAGACGTATCCGACAATGACGAAGCCGCTTTCCGGCCGCTCCGCCAGATCGCGCAGGCGACCCGCGCGCGCACCGGCGCCGAGCACCAACACGCGGCGGCGGAACGCTGAAGTGCCGAGGAATGCGCCCAGGATCAGGCGATTGGCTACCAGCAGGACGATCGCGAAAGCCATGGCGTAGGCCAGGGTCGAGCGCCAGAAATTCTGCGCCGCGAACAGGAAATCGACGAAAGCCAGCGCGATGACGCCAAGCGAGATCGCCACGAGCAATCTGGCCGCCGCGAAGCGCATGGAGCGCAGTGCCTCGGCGCCGTAGACACCGACCGCCACCATCGACAGCGACAGCACGACCGCGAAACCGGCGTGAAGGCCGATCCGGTCGCCCGGATCGCCCATGGCCATGCCGATCTGCCCGGCTCGCAAACGCCACGAGAATTCATTCGCCGCCAGCAGCAGCAGAATGTCCACCAGCCACAGCAGAGCCACCGCATGGGGGATGTAGTGTTTGAAAAGACGAATCATCGTCGCGGGGCGCCATCTTCCGAGCCGATACCGGCAATGACCCCGATTCTAGGAGCAAGGCGTAAACTGTCGGTGAATCTGACAATTGCCGGAATGCCGCTATCCACGCGGTGTCGGGTCCATGCACGGAAATCCGTCACGCGATGTCGGCCGCGTTTACAGGGCAAACCTCTCGAACCCTTCACTTGCGCGGCATGAGCCTCAGGGCGGTCAGGGTCAGGGCCTCGCTGCCGGACGCGATCACCTTGTCGGCCTGGGGCGCCCAGAACGGGCTGTGGAGCGAGGGAAGCGGCGGGCCGCCCGCCTTCGCCGCCGCCAGCTTCTGCGGGTCGGCCCCGCCGACCCAGAAGATCACCGACTTGATGTGATCCTCGTCCGCCCGGCGAAACTCGCCGAAATCCTCGCCGCCCATGACGGAGGGCGTGATCACCACATTGGCCTCGCCCATTCTGGTCTTGAGGTCGGCCACGGCTTCCTGGGTGAACTCGGGCGAGTTCCAGGTGGCGCGGGTATAGGGATCCTTGACGCTGACGTCCGGCATCAGGTTGTCGGGCAGCCCGGAGGCGATCGCCTCGCCCCGGGCGATACGCTTGATGCCGTCCAGCAGATGGGCGCGGGTTTCGTCGGAGTAGCTGCGGACTGTCAGTTCCAGTTTGGCCTGATCGGAAATGATGTTGTGCTTGGCGCCTGCATGGAACGAGCCCACCGTCACTACCGCCGGGTCGAGGGGGCTGGTCTCCCGGCTGACCAGTGTCTGCAGTTTCATCACGATGGCGCTGGCCAGGACGATCGGGTCCTTGGTCGCCTGCGGATAAGCGCCGTGGCCGCCCAGTCCCTTGACGAGGATATCGACGCTGTCGACATTGGCGAGCGCCCAGCCTACGGCCGCCCCCACCTGACCGGCGGGAAGATCGGCGGAATCGTGGAACGCCAGCGTATAGTCGGGCTTGGGAAAGCGCTGGTAGAGCCCGTCCTTCAGCATGCTGACCGCGCCGGTGCCGACTTCCTCGGCAGGCTGGCCGATCATGACCAGCGTGCCGGACCATTCCGACTTCCTTTTGGCCATGAGCCGCGCCGTCTCGATCCACGCGGTCATGTGCGTGTCGTGCCCGCAGGCGTGCATGATCCCGCTCTCGACCCCGGCCGTGGAGGTGCCCCGCTTCTTCGAGGCGAAAGCCAGACCCGTCTGCTCGACGACGGGCAGACCGTCCATGTCCGCCCGGATCAGGACCGTCGGCCCCTCACCGTTTTTCAGCACGGCGACCACGCCGGTCTGGCCGACTTTCTCGGTCACGGTGAAGCCTGCCTCGCGCGCGGCCTTGGCCATGATGCCCGCGCTTCGCACTTCCTGATAGCTCAGTTCGGGATTGGCATGGAGGTCCTGGTAGATCGTCATCAGGCCCGGAAGGTCGCGGGCGATGCTGTCCGTCACCGCCTCTGCCCGGACCGGAACGGATGTTGCGGCAAGCCCCAGGGCAGCGAGGCCAAGGGCGGCGAGAGCCGGAGTGGACCGGACCGGGAGCGCGTTCATGCGCGGAAGACTATGGCGGCTCCGGCCGTCCCGCAAGAGAGATCCGCAACAAGGATCTCCCGTCATCTCCTGCACTTATTGCCCCAGCAGCCCATGAGACTCCAGCGGTTCCGTGGCGAAGGAGGGAAAGCGCAGTTCCCGGACGACCTGCCGCCGGTCCTTCGGTATCCCCGGATAGGCCTTCGCGGCGGCTTCGAGCACGCCGCGCGCCTCGCTCACCTGCCCGTCCTGCGCCAGGGCCGCCGCCAGCAGATAGCGCGACATCAGGCCGCCGTCCTCCGCGCCTAGACGGCCATAGCGAAGCGCCTGAGCCGCATCCTTGCGGTAGAGGGCATCGAGCGCCAGCCCCGACCAGTACCATGCAGGGTGTCCCGGATTGAGCGCAATGGCCTTGCCCGCCAGCGTCGGCGCCACCTCGTGCTCGCCAAGCGCGGCCAGTATCCGCCCGGCATTGGCAAGGACCTCCGAATGATTGGGGCTGATTTCAAGCGCCTTGCCGATCGCCTCGCGCGCCGCTTCGTCCTCTCCGTGCCGATAGAGCGCTATTGCCAGATACTGATAGGCCACCGCATTGGTCGCATTGGCGGCCACCGCCCGTCTCGCGGCTTCGAGTGCCTCGGGCGAATCGCCTATGCCCCGCGCCTGCGCCTGATAGGCATGGATCCAGGAAAGCAGCGCCCAGGCATTGGAATAGTTGGGCTTGTCGTAAACCGCCCGCTCCAGGCATTCCTTCACTTGCCCAAGCTGCCCCTCCCTACGGGACCGCATGAATTCGTAGGCTTCCAATTCGCAGAAATAGCGCTCCATCCCGAGATCGCGGTGATTTTCGAGGTCCTCCCGCATGGTCTCGTGAATGACGCCGTAGGGTTGGCCGAGACGCGATGCCACGCCCAGCGCGATCTTGGACTGCACCTTGAGAATCTGCGCAGGATCGTAGTCGATCGGCGCGCTGCGGCCGGACCAGACGACGACACCGCCCGGCATGCGCACGAGGCTGGAATTGATCCTGAGCACGCCCTCGGAACCGTCGATCGTGCCTTGCAGCACGAACGTCGGTGCAACGCTCTTGCGGGCGCGCTCCGCTCTGACATGCTCGGTTCCCTGAGGGGCCAGCGCCAGAACGGCGAGATTGGGCAATTGCGACAGGTAATTGATCAGATCGAACTGCAACCCGTCGCGCACGCGCGCGATCGCCGGACCTTCTCCCGCCAGCCTGTAGGGCGCGACGTAGACTACCGGGCCATCCGGCATCTCTCCGGCCCGCACCAGCACGCCGTCGCTCTCGCTGCCCGGCCAGTAGATGATCAGCAGGGACGCGACGAGCGCCAGAGCCGCAAGCAATCCCCAGGAGCGCCGCCGCAGACTGAGCGCGCTGGAAGAGCGAACGATATCCTCGCCCTGCGCCGGGGGCGCTTCGGTCGGACTTGCGCCTTCCTCCGGCACAGGCACGACGGGCGCCGGTTCACGCTCCAGCATCGGCGCATAGGACCCACGCGGCACGACGATGCGATAGGGATCCCCTGCACCCTCGCCCGCATAGTACTCTCCTAGAGCCCGGCGCAGGCGCGTCATCTGCACGCGCACGATCGAATCCGACGATGCGTCGAAATCCTCATCCCGGCCGAAGACATCCAGCGCGATCGGATAGCCCTTCAGCCGATCGCCGTGACCGGAGAGCTTTTGATCGACAAGATAGGACAGAAGTTCCGCCAGTTTTGGCGAAGACTGGAAAGTAGAGGCGGCGACGACGCGCGAGAGGGCGTCGCGATATTCGTCGGCGGTGGGTTCCATGTCGTCCCCCTCCAGAACTGAATAGTCTGGAGGGGGCTATTTGGCAAACGCGCTTCTTGTTGCGACCCGAAGCGGCTCTCCAAAACTCTATTCGGCGCTCCAGACCCGCTGCCCGCCGCATGGCTGGCGGAAGCGGCGCGGTCGGGAACTGCTGGAAGCACGCCGGCGATCCACGCCGCCGGTGTCCCGGAACCTCGCTTCCTCGACTCGGAACGGGCTTCCAGCAGACCTCGAGGTCATCACATCCCAATGAGGGATCGGTCCCAAAGGGACCATGGCCCGAAGGGATGAAGACATGCCACCGCGAAGACGCGATGGGATTTCAAGGATGTTACCAATGTAGAAAAATTGCCCGGCGAATCATGCGTGTTTAACTGTTAAATTCCGCTCATTTCCGGGCGATCGGCTCTACGGAGACCGCGTCACAGCTCTGTTCGTTCACTATTGAACATATGTGAGATCCTGCGATCCGGCGCCGACGCGTGAAACCCAAACGCGAAAAAGCCGCGAAACCCGGTGCGGGTTCGCGGCTCTTCGTATGGTGCCCCTGGCCCGACTCGAACGGGCACGCCTTGCGACAAACGATTTTGAGTCGTTCGCGTCTACCATTCCGCCACAGGGGCACTCACGTGCTGCCTTCCCGTCATCGACGGAAGGGCATCGGCGCGGGTGACTTAGCCGCGCCTTGGCTTCGGCTCAAGTCACTTGAGCGCGTTTGCCAGAATCTTGTGGAGACGCGAATGCAGTGCATCGTTGCCCGCCAGGATTTCCTTGTCGTGGAACGGCTGCGAACGGCCCTTCCAGTCGGACACGAAGCCACCGGCCTCACGCACCAGCAGGCAGCCCGCTGCCGTATCCCAGGGCTTGAGATCGGCTTCCCAGAAGCCCTCGTAACGGCCCGAAGCGACCCAGGCCAGGTCGAGCGCAGCCGAGCCGAAACGGCGGATACCCGCGACCTGCGGCGCCAGCGCGTGATAGATCCTGGTCCACTCGCCCGCATCGCCGTGACCGGCGAAAGGAATGCCGGTGGCGATCACGCTCTCGTCGAGGTGGCGGCGCGAGGACACGCGCAGGCGCTTGTCCTGAAGCCATGCGCCGCGGCTCTTCTCGGCCCAGTAGCTTTCGTCGGTGACCGGGTTGTAGATCAGCCCGGCGGTGACTTCGCCCCAGCCCTTGCCGTCCAGACGCGGCTCCTGCACGGCGATCGAGATCGCGAAGTGCGGAATGCCGTGCAGGAAGTTGGTCGTGCCGTCGAGCGGATCGACGATGAAGCGCGGCTTGTCGGGATGGCCCTCGATCTCGCCGGCTTCCTCGAAGAGGTAGCCCCATTCAGGACGCGCCGCGCGCAGCTCGTCCCAGATGGTGCGTTCCGAAGCCTGGTCCGCCTTGGAGACGAAATCCGCCGGTCCCTTGCGCGAGACCTGGAGGTGCTCGATTTCGCCGAAGTCGCGGCGCAGGCGGCTACCCGCCTTGCGGGCGGCCTTTTCCATGACGCGAATGAGACCGGAGATGGCCATAAAACTTACCTTGTCCTTCGAGTACCGGCCGCAGCCGGTCTGATTATCGGCCCTGCGGCGCGGGTTGCGCGGCGGCGGCGGGCTTGTAACCGCAGATCGCCACCATGGCGCTCAGCAGTTCGCTGGGGTTCTCGCGATGGATCTTGCCGGGGTTCTCGGCAATCACCTTGTCCATCGAATCGCTGATCTTCTGGAGCGAGTTGGTGTAGATGCAGCCGACCAGTGCCCCCTTGGCGGGAGGCTCGACCTTGTCGGACTGCAGACCGCTGATCAGCACCTTCAGATAGAGCATCGCGCGCTCCACTTCCGGTGAAGGCGCATGCGCGCCCGCGGCGGGTGCGGCTGCGGTCTTTGCCGGCGCCGCAGCCTTGGCCGGCGCCTTCTTCGGCGCGGCGGCCTGAGCCGGAGCGGCAAGCCCTGCCACCAGGGCAACCGCGGCGATGAAAGACGCCTTGCCCCGCATCAGTCGGCCTTCCTGACGTAAGCCTTCTCGTAAACGTCGACGACGATGCGCGTGCCGCTTTCGATGTGCGGCGGAACCATCACGCGCACGCCGTTGTCGAGCACGGCAGGCTTGTAGCTGGAGGAAGCGGTCTGGCCCTTCACCACGGCATCGGCTTCGACGATCGTGGCTTCGACCTGCTCGGGCAGCTGCACCGAGATCGGGCGCTCTTCCCAGAGTTCGAGCAGCACCTGCATGCCGTCCTGAAGGAAGGCAGCCGCATCGCCCAGAAGGTCGGCGGGAAGCTGGATCTGCTCGTAAGTCTCGATGTCCATGAACACCAGCTGATCGCCTTCGACGTAGAGGAACTGGAAGTCCTTGGTGTCGAGGCGGACCTTTTCGACGGTGTCGGCGCTGCGGAAGCGAACGTTGGTCTTGCGGCCGTCGATGAGGTTCTTCATCTCGACCTGCATGAAGGCGCCGCCCTTGCCCGGCTGGGTGTGCTGCGTCTTGGCAACTTTCCAGATGCCCTTTTCGTATTCGAGAATGTTGCCGGGACGAATGTCGACGCCGCTGATCTTCATGGGATGAACCTTAAGATGGGAAAGAGCCGGTACTACCGAAAGCATGCGCCCTTAGCCGAGGAGACTGGCTGTGGCAATTGCTTCGCGCCGATGCTAGCGGTCAGTCATGACGCGCGCCCCTCGTAACGCTCCTTTCGCCGCTTTCCTGCTTGCCCTGGGCCTCGTGGCCGGAAGCGGGCCATCCCTGGCGGCCAAGCCCGCTCCTCCGCCGGTTCCGGGCGGCCCGATCGGCACGCTGGACCTCGGGCAGTACAATTGCGAACGGGACGGCACGGCCGGTGGTCCGGTCGGCATCCGCCTGCCGCAATACGATTTCCGCGCCGTCACCGGCTCCAATTACAAGACCCCGGACGGCGTTCGCGGCAGCTACCTGATGACCGGCGACCAGATCATCATGACCGGCGGCGAGTTGAAAGGCACCCGGATGCACCGCACGTCCAAGGGCTTCCTCCGCCACGTCGGCACGGACGGCCTCGACAACGACATCCGCTGCGTCCTGACCAATGCCGGTCGCGGCCCGCTCGAACCGGAAGACAGCATCAACCAGACCGAAGAGTGATCGCTTGAGCGGTTTGCCCGGCTCCCCGCTAAGCCTTAGGGCCTAGACGGGGAGGAAGGCCATGACACCGCAGCAGCAGATCGCCATGCAGCAACTGATCGACAAGGACGCGATTCGCGACCTCGTCCTGCTCTATTCCCGCGCGATCGACCGGCAGGACATCGAACTGCTGCGCGATCTCTACACGGACGATGCCACCGACACGCATGGCGACAGCTTCGATGGTTCGGCACAGGACTATTGCCGCTTCATCGCCGGCGCCTTTCCCTTCATGCCCTATTCGGGCCACCATGTTTGCAACCATCTGATCGCGGTGGACGGCGATACGGCGAGCGGCGAAGTCTATGCCCTCGCCTGGCATCTGATCCCGAACCGCGAAGGCGGGCGGGAAGAAGACTTCATGGCGGTGCGCTATATCGACAATTACCGGCGCTGCGACGACGGCCGCTGGCGTTTCTCGAAGCGCGTGGTGACCTATGACTTCAAGCTGCGCCGCCCGTTCGACGGCGGCGGCATGCTCGGTCAGGGGCCGCTGGACCCAAGCTATGCGATCTGCGCCCAGCGCCTGTTCGCGCGTGGGGCAAGGGGCTGACCCCGCACCACGCGCTTCGGGCGATCACATCGAAGGCGCGTAGCCGCCGTTGAGAGGATAAGTCTGCCCGGTGATCCATTCGGCGGCGCCCGAGCACAGGAAGGTGACCAGCGCCGCAACGTCCGTGGATTTGCCGCAGCGACGGATGGAATAGCGCGACATGAGCCCCTTCATGTGCTCTCCCCCCATGATTTCCGCCCGCTGTGCCTCCTCCATGTCCGGGAGCAGGGCCGAGAGCGATACGCAATTGGCGGTGACCTGGTAGCGCCCCAGCTCCTTCGCGATCGAACGCATGAACCCCTGCGCACCGGCCTTGGAAGAGGCATAGACCGCTAGCCGGGCCTCTCCCACGCGCCCCGAATCCGAAACGATAGTGACGATACGGCCCCGCTGCGCTTCGACCATGTTGGGAATGAAAGCGAAGCAGCAATTGTAGACACCGTAGAGATTGGTGCCGAGGTAGCGCTGCCAATTTGCGGGATCTTCTTCCCAGAAGTTCTGCGACGGCCGGATCGAGGCCCCGGGACCAGCCATGCCCGCGTTGTTCACTAGTACCGTCGCCGGGCCAAGTTCAGCCGTGATCGCGGCATTGGCCGCCCGCGCGGCATCCAGATCGGTCACGTCGAACGGCACTGCCAGCGCCGGAACCCCCAGTGCCCGCACCTCGGCCGCCACCGCCTCGGCGCGCTCCGGCACGAAATCGTTGATGGCGATGCCGCCCGCATTGTGCCGGGCCAGTTCCAGTGCCGTTGCCCTGCCCGCATTCTGACCTGCGCCGGTCACCACCGCCACCTGTCCGCCCAGATCGATCAAGTCATGTCCCTGCATCCCTGCCCTCACAAATGTTCTGTCTGTCGCGGCAATTCTGGCATGCCCGCGCCTGCTCCGCGACGCCTCGAAGCCGGATATCGCGAGCGCGGTGAGGGCATCGCTGCGATGAGCGGTGCTAACCGCCCTACCCCCAGAGCGCCTCCGCCGCCGCCAGCCCCTGCGCCCCGCGCCCGCCCAGTTCCGCCGTCAGCAACTTCAGCCGATAGGTCCACAAGTGCAGCGGATGTTCCAGCGTCATGCCCATGCCGCCGAGGAACTGGTGGTAGTCGTAGCACACCCGCTTTGCCGCCTCTTGCGCATGGAGCAGCGCCATGGCCGCATCGGCGTAATCCCCGCTCGCAGCCGCCCGCATGGCGAGCCAGTAGACGGTGTTGGTCACCACTTGCGCCTCTGCAAGGCGGTGCCGCATTGCCTGGAACGTCGCGAGCGGTCTCCCGAACTGCTTGCGCTCGGACACATATGTCACCACGCTTGTAAGCGCCGCGCCCAGCAGGCCCGCCGCTTCCACCGCCATCGCGACACGCCATGCGTGGGTGATTTCGACCGGATCGACATCGTGCGCGATCATGGCTTCGGGCAGGCCCGTGAGGAACGCCACCGGATAGGCATAGAGCGTATCCTCCTGCGCAGGAGCAATCAGCTCCTCACTCGCCGTGAAGCTGCGCACGCCGGAGGGGCCGACGACAACCACCGTCGCGCCGGGACGCAGGAAGCGCAGCAGCGCCGAAGTGCGCCCTTCCTCCACCAGACAGAGCGGCCGCGGCAGTTCGGGATCGATCAGCGGACGCACCAGCGCCGAGACGGCCGCCTCAACGGCGAACGGCAGACGGGCCAGCTTCTCCGCCACCAACGCAGCGGTGACAGGGCCGAGTTCATCGACCGTCATGACATCGAGGAAACCGTTCTCCACCAGGGCCGCGTCGAGTTCTTCGCTTTCCAGCGCCAAGCCCGCATCATGCAGCGGAGCGGAGGCGAAGGGCCGCGCAAGGGCTTCGACGAAATCGAGGACCTGCCTCTGGTCTTCATTGAGAGCAAGCTGCATCAGCGCGGCTCCCGGGGCAGTTCCAGCACGTCGCTGGCGATGATGTTAAGCTGGATCTCCGCCGATCCGGCGGCAACCCCGGCGACGATGCCGCGCTGGTGGTGCATCTTGAGATAAGGCGATGCGCCCGCGAGCGCTTCAGGCAGGAACTCCACCACGAATTCGCAGACGGCCCGCTCGGCCATGACGGTGGCGTAGCGTGCGGAACTGGACTCCGCGCCGATCGCCAGCCCGTCCACGCGCTTCTGCACGACGGCATAGTTGGCCGTGCCCGCCGCCTCGCAAAGCGCCGCGCAGCGCGCCGCCTCGATACGAACATACTCGCGGGTGAAATCACCGCGCTGCTTCAGCATCATGACCGCCCGGTCCAGCGCGGCGCGGGCCAGCGTGAAGCGAGGGATGCCCAGCCGCTCATTACGTAATGAATAGGCGACGATCTCCCAGGCCTGCCCTTCCTCACCGAAGCGCGCGGTTTCGGGCACGGTGACGTCGTCGAAGAAGACCTCATGAATGTCGCCCTCGCCGATCAGCGAGGGGATCTGGCGCACGGTGATGCCCGGCGTGTCCATCGGCACGAGGACGATGGTGATACCCTTCTTGCGATCGTCGCTGGTGCGGGTCAGCAGGAAGCAGGTGTCGGCAAGCCCGGCGTAGGAGGTCCAGATCTTCTGGCCGTTGATGACGTAATTGCCGTCCTTCAACACGGCGCGGGTGCGCAGGCTGGCCAGGTCCGATCCGGCATCGGGCTCCGAAAAGCCCTGGCACCACAGCGATTCCCCGCGCGTGATCGGCTCCAGATAGCGTGCCTTCTGCTCAGGCGTGCCGTACTTCTCCAGCGTCGGGCCGATCCAGTTGACGTTCATGTACTGGCCGCCGCGCGGCTCACCAGCGATCCACATCTCTTCGGAAAGGATCTGCTGTTCCCACGGGCCCAGCCCCTCGCCGCCCATGTCCTTGGGCCAGTGCGGGAACAGCAGGCCGACTTCGGCCAGCTTCACGCAGAACGTGCGCGCAAAGGCCGTCAGCGCGGGCGAGGCAGGGCCGTGTTCGGAGAACTTTTCCCAGTCACCCGGCAGGTTCGCCTGTAGGAAGTCGCGGATCCTGCGCCGGAACGCATCCTGTTCCTCGGTCCATTCGAACTGCATGGCATCCTTCGTCTTTGCTTTCCTCCGGCGTTACCCAGCGGGCAACGCCCTCACAAGCAAAGGGCCAACGCCCGGGCGAAAACCGCCGAGGTGGCTCCGGCGAATGGAAGCCTACTGCCGCACCGCGCCGATCGCGGCGGGGGAGACGTAGCGGGTGGTCGATATGCCGCCATCCACCGCGATGGTCTGTCCATTGACGAACCCCGCCTCATCCGAAGCGAGGAAAGCTGCCATGTTGCCGATATCCGCGGCCGAGCAATCGCGCTGGAGCGGCGTCAGCTCGTGGTTGGTGCGGCGGAAGAAGTCGAGATCCCAGAACGCCGTCGTCATCTCGGTGCGCACCACGGTCGGCGCGATATAGTTGGAGCGGATGCCGCGCGGGCCGTATTCGGCGGCCATCGTCTGCATCAGGCCGATCTGCCCGGCCTTCACGGCGGAATAGGCGCCGCCGCCCGGCGTGCCGTACAGCCCCCAGGTCGATCCGATGAACAGGATCGAACTCCCCTCCCTCATCACCCGCAATGCCTCACGGCAGAGCCGGAACGGAGCCCGCAGGGATATGCCCAGCACTTCGTCCAGCATGGCATCGGTGGTCCGGTCCACCGGGCCGAAGTTGAACGATCCGGCGTTGTTCACCAGCACATCCAGCCGCCCGAACTTCTCCACCGCGGCATCGATGATGGCGCGCGGGGCTTCATCGGCCGTGGCATCGATGGCGATGAAGTCGAACTCGACCGAACCTGCCAGCGCGCCCTTGAGCGCTTGCAACTTCTCTGCATTGCGCCCGGTGCCGAGGACCTTGATGCCCCTCGCCCCCAGCGCCCGCACGATCGCCTCGCCGATGCCGCCTGCCGCTCCGGTGACGACTGCTACCTTGCCTTGCATTCCCGTATCTCCCCCTCGTGCCGTAACGTTCAAACCATCGCGGCATCGCGTGATGCTTTATCCGACGCTCGCTGGTTTCCCGCCCGTTCGGCAATGTCATTGGCGGCTACGAACCCGAAGGTCATCGCTGGCCCGATGGTCGCCCCCGCCCCCGGATAAGTATCTCCGAAGGGCGTCCCCGAATTGTTGCCCGCCGCATAGAGCCCCGCAATCGGCTGCCCCGCCCCGTCCAGAACCCGTGCCCGCGCATCGCAGCGCAGGCCGCCCTTGGTGCCCAGATCGCCATTGTTGATCGGCACCGCATAGAACGGCGCCTTGTCGATCGGCCCGATGTTCGGATTGGGCGTGGAGGAAGGATCGCCGAACATCTGGTCATAGGGATTCATGCCCCGCCCGAACTCGGGATCGACGCCGGTCTTCGCATAGGCGTTCATGTTGGCGACCGTCTGCCGCACCGCCTCCACCGGCAGATGCGTCTTGGCGCAAAGCTCCTCGATCGTATCGGCGCGGAACAGGTAATGATCCCACCAGTCTTCCGGCACCTTGTGCTCGGGCGTATGGACCGTGGGCATGAGTCCGCCCGCGCTGAATTTCCTGCGAAACTTCGCATCGAAGATCAGCCAGCATGGGCAGTTCGCACCGCTCTCGATCTGATCGCGCACCATGGCCTGCCCGAACTGGTCGTACCCACAGGCCTCGTCCACGAAGCGCACGCCCTTGCGATTGACCACCACGCTCCATGGACGGCCGACATCGAACGCCGCCTGATGGATCTCGTGGAAGTTCGACGCGCCCTTCATCGGCAGCGTCATCGTCGGGATCCACCAGCCCTGCGAGGTATGCTCGGTGGACGCCCCCACCGCTTCTGCCGCGACCAAAGCCTCGCCGCGATTGCCATCCTCGGGCGTGGAGGAGTGCCGCGTCAGCCCCGGCACCGGATAGAACCGATCCCGCAGCGCCTGATTCCACTCGAACCCGCCTGCCGCCAGCACCACGCCGTGCCGCGCCTCAACCGTATACTTGCGCCCGAAGTTGGACACCTCGATCCCGGTGACACGGCCGCCCTCCTCCACGGTCAACCCTTCCAGCACCGTCTCCATCCGAAGGTCGACCCCGCGCGCAAACACCTGCTCGTACGTCGCCCCCATCAGCGCGGCGCCTTGGGTGAACCGCTTGTCGCGGTGCGAGACCTTGCGCGTCGAGCGGTCCATCCAATACCGCCCGATCATCTTGCCCGCGACCATGCGCCAGCCCTTCGACTGCATCATCAGCGCAAACGTCTCGTTCAAGTCCATCGCATAGCGGCCGAACAGCTTGAAGCGGTTGTACTGCTCCCGCATCAGGGCATAGCGCCCGTCGCCAAGCCGCCGCCCGTCGAACGTCGGCACGATCACTGAACGATCCGCCCGCGCGCCAGCCCGGCCCGGAAAATAGTCCGGCCATGCCGCCGCCGCGACATCTACGCCGGTCGATTTCAGGAAGTGCAGCATCTTCGGCGCTTCATCCACGAAAGCTTCCAGCCGCTCGCGGTTCACCGGCACGCCGATAGTGGCATCCAGATACTCCAGCGCGGAGGCGCGGCTGTCCCCCTGATCGCCGTCCAGCCCGTGGTTCGGTATCCACATCACCCCGCCCGAAGTTGCCGAAGTGCCGCCGAACTTGTGCGCTTTCTCGACGATCAGCACTTTCAGCCCAAGGTCGGCGCTGCGCAGCGCCGCCATCGCCCCGGCCGAGCCCGATCCCACCACCACGACATCGAAGCTCTCGCCTGATGACACCCACACTCTCCCGAAACCTGTTGTCAGGCATCGTTATCGCGTCGGCGGCTTGCCCACGAAATGACCGCCACGGTACAGCGTCTTGCTTGGTCCTGCTTGCGCCCGCGACGCGCTTGCGTCGAGGCGGCGGCACCGGACAGTTCCATGGCCAAGATTCGAGAGAAACCGGGAAGATGATGACCGAAAAGACCTTCGTTGCCGCAGCCAGACTGGAAGACGTGCCCCCCGGCACCAAGCTCGTCGTGGAGGTGAACGGGATCAGCATGCTCCTCTGCAACACGATGGATCGCATCTTCGCCGTCCGCAACTTATGCAGCCACGCCTACGAGACGCTGGAATGCGGACGGATGCGGGGTGGCTGGATATCCTGCCCCGTCCACGGCGCCCGCTTCGATCTGGAAACCGGCGCACCGATCAACCCGCCCGCGACCATGCCGATCGAGACGTATGCAGTGCGGGTTGAAGGCGATACGATCGAAGTGGAAGTTTGAAAGCAGGGGAGCATAGCCCCCCTGCACCCCCTATACCGTCTTCGTCGCGCGCGCCTATTCGTTGCGCGCTCCTTGCTGGCACAGGCCATAATGTCTCCCGGCTCACCGTGAGCGCACAACGGATAGGTCGCACACAAGGTAGACATTCCGCGGGTCTGGGGGATCATCCCCCAGAATCCTTCCCTTCTTCTCCTCCCTCAAACCCGATATCGCCGCAGCGACCCGCCGCCGTCTGGACGCCCCGACACCCCATCGGCACAGACAAGGACATGACCAACGATCTAGAAGCCCTGCGGCGCGAAGTCCGCAGCTTCCTTGCCGCCGAAGCACCCGCCGGCTGGCGCGATGCCAGCCGCACGCAGGACGATTTCGTCCGCACCCAGCGGGACTGGTTCGGCAAGCTTGTGCGCGCCGGATACGCCATCCCGCACTGGCCCGCCGAATATCCTGGCGGCGGTCGCAGTCTGGCCGAACAGAAAGTGATCTACGAGGAACTGGCCGGCGCCGATTGCCCGCGCCTGCTGCTCTCGTTCGTCTCCACCTACCACGCCTTCGCGACGCTGCACGAATGCGGCAATGCCGAGCAGAAGGCACGCTATCTGCCGAAAATCCTTGAGGGCGAGACGTGGTGCCAGGGCTTTTCGGAGCCCGGCGCCGGATCGGACCTTGCCGCGATCAAGACGCGGGCCGAGCGGAAAGGCGACGTCTACGTCATCAATGGCCAGAAGGTCTGGTCGACGATGGCCCAGTTCGCCGACAAGTGCCTGCTGCTGGCGCGCACCTCGTCCGACGGCGTGAAGCAGGCCGGCATCACCTACCTGTTGATGGACATGAAGGCGCCCGGCGTCACCGTCCGCCCGATCCACCAGATTCAGGGCGACGAGGAATTCGCCGAGATCTTCCTCGACAACGTGGAGATTCCGGTCTCCGAACGCGTGGGAGAGGAAGGCAAAGGCTGGGCCGTGGCGCAGGCGACGCTCGCCTCCGAACGCGGGCTGACGCTGATGGAACTGTCCTACCGAATGCGCGGCGCGCTGGGCCGCGTGGCCAAGTTGATCCGCGATCATGGGCACTCGGAAGATAGCGGCGTGCTGCGCGATTTCGGTGTGCTGGTCACGCAAGTGGACGCCGTCTGCGCCATTGCCGACCAGTTCCTCGACAACCGCATCAACGGGATCGAGCGCATGGGCGACGCCTCCATCGTCAAGAACGCCTATAGCCGCGCGCTGCGGGCCTATTCGGCGCTGGGCCTGCGACTGGGCGGCATGGACGAACAATACGTCGCCCCGATCACTTTCGGCGATCTCAATACCGGCAACTGGATGGCCGATTTCATGAACTCCTATGCCTGGACCATCGCCGGTGGCAGCGAGGAAGTGCAGCGCAACATCATCGCCGAACGCATGCTGGACATGCCGCGCGAGCCGAAGGGGTGGGTGCTGTGATTGCGCTGAACGAACTGACCGACGCCGCGCAGAAGGCATTCCCGGCCGAAAAGCTCTCGCCCGGCCGCGATGAAAGCTGGGGGCTCGCCGCAGAGATGGGCTGGCTGATGGTGCGTCTGCCCGAAGAGGACGGCGGCCTTGGCTTCACGCGCGAGGCATCGACTGTGCTGCACCTCGAAATGGGCCGGGTGCTCTCCGCGATGCCGCTGATCCCGGCGCAGCTTGGCCTTCAAGCGATTGCCGCCAGCCACGACTTTGCCGAACGCGCCGACTGGCTGGAACGGCTGGCCGGCGGCGAATATGCGCCGCTGCCGATGCTCTCCGCTAAGCTGACGCAAGGCTCGGACGGCACCGTTTCCGGCACGATTTCCGGCGTGTTCGAAGGCGACATGGCGGTTGCCGTGGTCGCGCAGCTTCCCGGCGGCTATGCGCTGGTGCCACTGGATGCGCCCGGCGTCTCGCTGGTCGAGCGGCCGATATGGGATCCCAGCCGCCGCCTGTTCGACGTGGTGCTGGACGGCTACGCCCCTGTCCTGATGCTCACCGACGCGGCGGGCGCAAAGGCGCTGCATGACCGGCTCTCGGGCGAGGCGCAGCTCGCGCTTGCCGCAGACTGCATCGGCGCGGCAGGCGCGGCGCTCGACATGACGATCGAGTACATGAAGGTCCGCCGCCAGTTCGACCGGCCGATCGCGCTGTTCCAGGCCCTGAAACACCGCGCCGCCGACATGAAGACGCGCATCGTCGTCGCCGAGGCGCTGCTGTGGAAGCGCGTGCGGGATGAAAACGTCAGCGTCACCGAACTCGCCGCCGCCAAAGTGCTGGCCGCCGAAGCCTTCCGCTTCGTGACCGAGGAAATGGTGCAGCTTCACGGCGGTATCGGCCTCACCGACGAGCACCCCTGCCACCTGTTCCTCAAGCGCGCGCTGCTGAACCTCCAACTCTGCGGCAATGCGGACCTGTGGAACGAGCGTGTGGGGCGTGAGGCGCTCTCTACAACGGCGTAGATACTTAAGTCCCTTGCGGAAACCTGCCGAGCCGGTGACAGTTGAAGGTGCTTCACCGCCTTTGACGAGGAACCGGCCCGCGATGGACCAGCCCGACAGCGTCGCCGCGCACTTCAAGGCCAATATCGTACTTTACGGCGCACTGGCGGCCAACCTTGGCATTGCCATTGCCAAGTTCGTGGCCGCCGCGATCAGCGGCTCCTCCTCGATGCTGACCGAGGGCGTGCACTCGCTGGTGGACAGCGGCAATCAGGTGCTGCTGCTCTACGGCCAGAAACGCGCCAGCCGAAAGCCGGACCCGACGCACCCGTTCGGCTATGGGCGCGAACTCTATTTCTGGGCCTTCGTGGTCGCCATCCTGATCTTCGCGATCGGCGCGGGCGTGTCGATCTACGAAGGCGTGGTCCACATCCAGCAGCCGCACGCGATCGAAGACCCGACGCTAAACTACATCGTGCTGGGCGTGGCCTTCCTGATGGAAGGCGCCTCTTGGGCCCTCGCCGTACGCGAATTCAACCGAGGACGTGGGGATCAGACATGGTGGCAGGCGATCCATCGCAGCAAGGACCCGCCAGGCTTCATCGTGCTATTCGAAGACAGTGCGGCGCTGATCGGCCTCGTCATCGCGGCGGTGGGCGTCTGGGCCTCGATCCACTTCGCCGACCCGCGCATCGACGGCGTCGCATCGGTGCTGATCGGCTGCGTGCTGGCGGGCGTGGCCGTCTTACTCGCCCGCGAATCCAAGGAACTGCTGATCGGCGAAGCGGCCGATCCGGTGCTGATCGCGCAAATCCGCGAGGTGCTGGACGGCCATCCCCGCATCGACGCGGTGAACCACATCCGCACCATCCACACGAGCCCGCAGGCCATCTTCATCGCCATCAGCGCGGACTTCGCGGACGACCTCAGGATGGGCGATGCCGAGACATTGATCGAGGAACTGGAGCGGCGGATGAAGGCCCTCTCCCCATGGATCACCTCGATCTATATCCGTCCGGAAAAGCGGGCCGACGCGATGGTATGGTGAGCTATTTCAGCGTCATCAGGTAATCGATCACCTGCTTGCGCTTGGCGGGATCGGGGATGCCGGCGAAGGGCATCTTCGTGCCCGGCACTTTCTTCTGCGGCGACGTCAGCCAGGCGTCGAGTGTGGGGCGGTCCCAGGTGAGACCGGATGCTTTGAGTGCTGGGCTATAGGCATAGCCGGGCTGGCTCGCCGCCTTGCGACCTGCGACGCCGTGGAGGTTCGGGCCGTAGGAGGTCTTGCCCGCCTCGGTCGCGTGGCAGGCGGCGCAAGTGGCAAACATGGCCGGCCGGGGCGCGGCGTTTTGCGCGGCGCCAGCGGAGGCCAATGCGACGGCCATAACCGCAATAGGAGCCGCGATGAGGAGATAGGTCTTCACAAGAAAACAATCCGATGAATGGAGCTGTTAGGTGGGACTGGTATGTGGGTTGGCGCCTCTAACGCCCGATGCCGATCCAAACCACCCCGTCATCCCCGCGAAGGCGGGGATCCCGCTTTTCTTCGCGACGCTCGAGAAGAAGGAAGCGGGGCCCCCGCCTTCGCGGGGGCGACGGAGAGTATTGGGTGGGGTAGTGGCGGCGCTGGCAATCCAGCGCCGCCGTCCAACATCAGAAACCGGGCATTAGAACCTGTCGAGGTTCATCACTTTGCCCCAGGCCGCCACGAAGTCGGTGACGAACATCTGCTTCGCGTCATCGGAGGCATAGGCTTCCGAAACCGCGCGCAGTTCGGAATTCGATCCGAACACAAGGTCCACCGGGCTCGCCGTCCACTTCAGCTTGCCGCTGGCGCGGTCATAGCCTTCGTAGACGCCGGGGGCCTTGGCCGACTTCTGCCACTTCGTGCCCATGTCGAGCAGGTTGACGAAGAAGTCGTTCGACAGCGTACCCGGCGCGGCCGTGAACACGCCGTTCGCGGAGTGGCCGGTATTGGCATCGAGCGAGCGCATGCCGCCCACCAGCACCGCCATCTGCGGCACCGTCAGTTCCAACTGGTTCGCCTTGTCCACCAGCATCTCCGCCGGCGAGTGATCGCTGTCCGCCCCGTAGTAGTTGCGGAAGCCGTCGGCGCGCGGGCGCAGGTAGTCGTAGGACTTGGGATCGGTCTCCGCCTGCGCGGCATCGACGCGGCCCGGCGTGAACGGCACAGTCACGGTATAGCCCGCCTTCGCCGCCGCCTGCTCCACCGCCGCGTTGCCGCCCAGCACGATCAGGTCCGCCAGCGAGACCTGCTTGCCAGCCGGAGCCGAAGCGTTGAACGCCTTGCGCACGCCCTCCAGCTTGGTCAGCACTTTCGCCAGTTCCGTCGGGTCGTTGACCGCCCAGCCCTTGGCCGGATCGAGCCGCAGCCGCGCGCCGTTGACGCCGCCGCGCATGTCGGTGCCACGGAAGGTGGCCGCAGCCGCCCATGCCGTCTTCACCAGTTCGCGCGGCGCAATGCCGGTGGCGAGGATCTTCGCCTTCAGCGCAGTCGCGTCGGCCTGATCGATCGCGGCGTAAGTGGCCTTGGGCAGCGGGTCCTGCCAGACGAAGCTGACATTCGGCACATCCGCGCCGAGGTAGCGCGCCGAAGGGCCCATGTCGCGGTGGGTCAGCTTGAACCATGCCCGCGCGAACGCCTGACCGAAGAGTTCGGGGTTCTCACGCCACTTCGTGGTGATCGCGCGGAAGCCCGGGTCTTCCTTCAGCGCAATGTCGGTGGTGAACATGATCGGCGCGTGGCGCACGTCGGGCCGGTGCGCGTCGGGCACGAGTTGACCGGCGTTCGGATCGCTGGGGATCCACTGCGTGGCCCCTGCCGGGCTCTTGGTCTTCACCCAGTCGAAACCGTAGAGGTTGTCGAGGTACTGGGTGGTGAACTGCACCGGATCGGCCGACCATGCACCTTCAAGGCCGCTGGTGATCGTGTCCTCCGCATTGCCCTTGCCGCACTTGTTCGCCCAGCCGAGGCCCTGCTGCTCCACCGGCGCGGCGGAGGGATCGCCGCCAAGGCATTCTTCCGGCTTGTGCGCGCCATGCGCCTTGCCGAAGGTGTGGCCGCCCGCGATCAGTGCGGCGGTTTCCTCGTCATCCATGGCCATGCGGCCGAAGGCGAGGCGGATGTCGGCAGCGGCGGCCAGCGGATCGGGATTGCCGTTCGGGCCTTCGGGATTGACGTAGATCAGGCCCATCTGCGTGGCGGCCAGCGGACCTTTCAGCCCGGTCTTGGCATCGCGGCGCTCATCGCCCAGCCACTTCTTTTCGGGGCCCCAGAACACCGTATCCGGCTCCCAGCTATCGGCGCGGCCGCCTGCGAAGCCCAGCGTCTTGAAGCCCATGTCCTCCAGCGCGACGTTGCCCGTCAACACCATCAGATCGCCCCAGGAGATCTTGCGGCCATACTTCTGCTTGATCGGCCAGACGAGCCGGCGCGCCTTGTCCAGGCTGACGTTGTCCGGCCAGGCATTGAGCGGATCGAAGCGCTGCTCACCGCCAGCACCGCCGCCGCGGCCATCGACCACGCGGTAGGTGCCGGCGCTGTGCCAGGCCATGCGGATGAAGAACGGGCCGTAGTGGCCATAGTCCGCCGGCCACCAGGGCTGCGACGTGGTGAGCGTCTTGCGGATATCCGCCTTCACCGCCTCTATATCGAGCGTGGCGAACTCCTTGGCGTAATTGAAACCGGCGCCATAGGGGTTGGATGCGGGATCGTTCTGGCGCAGCGGCGATAGGTCGAGCCGATCCGGCCACCAATCGGCATTGGACATGGGGCGCGGTGTTTCGGTCGTGACGGTGGAAGACGTGGTGGCCGCTTTGGTCTCTTCGGCGGCCTTTGCCGGGCTACCGGCCAGCGGCAGCATGGCGGCCGAAATCAGCGCACAGAGCGCGGTCGATGTTCTGGACATGGGTCCTCCTCCTGTTGGACGAACGCTTGTTGGAGGTCCCGAGTACCGATGGTCGGGTTTTCGAAAAAACTGATCGATTCAATTATTGTGATCGCCAGAAGCGATGAAAAATGCCGTGTTGCGAATGCAAAAAAACTGATCGCCCGGTTTCCGTCATTTGCCTGCCAAAGCAAAGGTTTTCAGGCCGCACCGCAACAAGAAGGGCTCCGGCAGCCTTGCCGAAGCCCTTCCCTTGCAGTCAATTTCCTTTGCCGCTTCAGCCCATGGCGACGAGGCGTTGGGCCTCGGCAATGATCTCCGGTGGCTGCACGAGGAAAGCGTCTTCCAGCTTCTTGGCGAACGGCACCGAGCAATAGGGCGCGCCAAGGCGGCCGACAGGCGCCTTCAGCTTGCCGAACAGCGCTTCCTGCACGGTCGCGGCGATCTCCGCGCCGGGGCCGAAGTTGCGTCCGGCTTCGTGGACCACCAGCAGGCGCCCGGTCTTCTCGGCCGATGCCAGCACGGTTTCCTTGTCCCACGGCGAGATCGTGCGCAAGTCCACCACTTCGACCGAGACGCCCGCCTTGGTCAGTTCCTCATAGGCCTGCATGACGGTGAACATCATCTGGCCGTAGGAAACGATGGTGATATCGCTGCCCGGTGCGACGACATTGGCCTTGCCCAGCGGGATCGGGCCCTGACCCACCGGCACGTCCATCGGCACGAACAGCGTCTTGCCGCTTTCGACGATGATGACCGGATCCGGGTCCTGAATGGCCGAGAGGTAGAGGCCCTTGAAGTCCGCCGGAGTCCAGGGGATCACCACCTTGATGCCGGCGGTGTGGCAGAACCATGCCTCATAGAAGTCGGCGTGCTGACCGGCGGTCTGGTTGCCCGCGCCGGTCAGGGTGCGGATCACCATCGGCACCTGGCTCTGGCCGCCCGACATGAAGCGCAGCTTGGCGGCGTGATTCACGATCATGTCCATGGCGACGGTCGTGAAGTTCATCAGCATGATTTCGGCAACGGGCTTGTAGCCGCCCATGGCCGCGCCGATGGCCGCGCCGATGATCGCCTGTTCCGAGATCGGCGTGGAGCGCACGCGCATCGTGCCGAACTTGGTGGAAAGGCCGCGGGTGACGCCGACGACGCCGCCGCCTTCGTTGTCCGCAATGTCCTCACCCAGCACGAGGACCTTGGGATCGGCCTCCATCGCCTCCATCAGCGCGGCGTTGATCGCCTGAAGGCCGTTCATCTTCACGGTCTCGACGACCGGAGCGTCAAGGGTATCGGTGCTCATGCCATGTACTCCTTGGCCGGAATCTCCTCGGCAAAGACGTCGCGACGCAGTTCGTCGTCGGACGGATATTCGCAGGCCATCGCGAATTCGATGGCATCGTTCACTTCGGCCTCGATCTTCGCGGTCAGCGCGTCGAGTTCCTCGGCCGTCGCCACGCCGTCATCGATCAGCTTCTGGCGGAACTTGGGCAGCGGATCATCCGCCATCGCCGCCGCCTTCTCTTCCTTGGTCATGTAGGCATCGTTGTCACCGAAGACGTGGCCCATGAAGCGGAAGGTCTTGCATTCAAGGAGCGTCGGCCCCTCGCCCGCACGGGCACGCTCGATGGCGGCGTGGGCATGGGCATAGACGTCCAGGGGATCATTGCCGTCCACGGTGTAGCCCGGCATGCCGTAGCCGATCGCGCGCTTGGAGATCTGGTCAACCGCCGTGCCGTTCTCGTAACGGGTATGTTCGGCAAAGCCGTTGTTCTGGCACACGAAGATCACCGGCAGCTTCCATACGGAAGCCAGGTTCAGCGCTTCGTGGAAGGCGCCGATGTTGCTGGCGCCGTCACCGAAATAGGCGACCGTCACCTGCTTGGTGCCGTCCAGCAGCGCCGCCCAGCCGAAGCCGTTGGCGATCGGCATGGACGAACCGACGATGCCCGTCGTCACCATCACGCCGGTTTCCGGGTGGGTGAGGTGCATCGGGCCGCCCTTGCCCTTGCAGGTGCCGTCCACACGGCCGCAGATCTCAGCCCAGAGCGGACGCAGCGGCATATCCTTGGCGACCATGTCGTGGATGCCGCGATAGATCGTGCAGATCTTGTCGTCGTTGTTGAGCAGCACGGAAATGGCGGATGGAATGCATTCCTGTCCGCGCGCCGAGTAATACGGCGCGGTGATGCGGCCGCGACGGATCTGGCTGCGGGTGGCGTCGTCGTTGCGCTCGATCCGAATCATCCGGCGATAGATGTCGAGCTGGGTCTTGGCGTCCGGGACGGCCCGGTTCTCCAGCGCCCGATTCTCCGATGTTTCGCTCATAGGTCCTCTCTCGATCAGCCCGATTGCGCCGGGCTGGCTGAACCCTAGTTCAGTACGCCAAGAGGAACCTCACGCAAGAGTGCGCCGAACCGCCTCGGCGTTATCCGCTTCGATCCGCGCCTGAGCGAGCTTGCGAACTTCGCCGGCCTTCAACTTTTCGCTGCCGGTTACCGCCCCGGCGCCCGCAAAATCCTCGTCTTCGAAGAACAGTATGCGGCGCGGCACCTTGAAGCTGGCGATCTGCTCCTTGCAGGAGGCGATGACCGCCGCCTCGTCCAGCACCGCACCTTCCAGGCGGACGATGCACGAAACCACGATCTCGCCCAGGAGATCGTCCGGCACCCCCACCGTCTGGCTGCGTCTTACTCCTGGAATCCGGGCGATCACCTCGTCGACCTCGACCGGCGCGACGTTTGCGCCTCCGGTCTTGATCATCTCCGTCATGCGCCCCTCCCAGAAGAAGCGGCCCGCTTTGTCCACCCGTCCGGCGTCGCCGGTGCAGAAGAAACCCTCGGCATCGAAACACTCTTCCGGCGTCTTTCCGAGATAGCCGTTCATCAGCGTCGGCCCTTTGATGCACATCTCTCCCACCGACCCCACCGGCATGACATCGCGGGTCACCGGATCGACGATCTTCAGGATGTTGCCTGCCAGCGGCATGCCGAAAGACCCTTCGAACCCGCCATCGGGATCGTCCGCAAGGAACGATGTGCAGATCGTCATTGTCTCGGTGCAGCCGAAGGACATCGGCACTTCCCAATCGGTCTTCACGCTGGGGTGCTGCCAGATCAACGCGCCGCGCGGAACATACTTCACGCTGGACAGGTCGGCCGTGTCCCAGCGCGGCGAAGCCTGGAGCCTTGCCCATTGGTGCGGCCGACCGTTCAGGAACGTCACCCGCTCGCGCTCCGCCAGGTCCAGCGCCCCATCGGCATCGAACAGCCGCTGGAGCACGATCGCGCCGCCGGTCGACAGCGCCGTGCCCACCACCATCGAGACATTGCCCGACCAGAAGAAGCCGTTGCCGGTCCAGCTTCGCACCGGCTCATGCATGGCGAAGAGACGCGGCCACCGCCACCACTGCACGGTGATGGCGCGCTGCGAATGGACGATGCCCTTGGGTCTGCTGGTCGTGCCGGACGAGAAGAATATGCCGCCGATATCGGCCGGATAAACCCCGTCGGCACGTTCCAGAACCAATGCCTCGTCCATCGCGGCACCGTGAGAAAGGAATTCGTCCCAGGTTTCGATCGCTCCCCCCGCTGCAACGGCCAGGGGCTCGCTCCCACCGGGAGCACCGCCTAACGAGACGAGCCTTCGCAGATAGGGAAAATGCGTGGATCCCAGACCGCCGGGAAGCGCGGAGGCGATCGATGGATCCAACCCGTGCAGCATCTCCGCGAAATTCTTGCCGAGAACCTGCTGCTCGAACAGCAGCATCGAAACTTGAGAACTGCGTAGCAGATAGTCGAGTTCCGGTGCGGTCGAAAACGTACTGAGTGCCACCGGAACCGCACCGGCCAGCGCCGTGCCGAAAAGGCTGGAAAGAAACTCCGGCCGATTGGTCATCAATAGGCCGATGCGCTCCCCTTTCGCCGCCCCGCAGGAGACGAGCGCACGCGCCACATCGAGCGAACGGGCCAGCAGTTCGTCGTAGCTCCAGGCCGTGCGATGAGCGTCAGAACGCAGCACCACCGCCTCGCGAGAGCCGTAGCGCGCCGCGACTTCGCGCAAGTAACCGGCGATCGTCTGCGCGCCCTGCCCCGGCTCCTCGGCGAGCGGCGGTCCGGCAACTATCGATGGGCCCATCATGACTGGCTTATCTCCCGGACGGGGATCTCACACCCGCCTCGCTCGCTCGTAGCAGCCTGGTTCCTGCTCCCAAACGCGATGTGAGCGGCCTTGGCACGGCAGTCATGCCCATTCGCCGCTCCAGACAATACCATGCGCCCGCGCAGCTTACCGATCTGTCGACCCTCGAACCCCTATGGCCGCCGGTTCAGACCTGGTTTCCCAGACCGGCCGCATGCCGCGCGGCGATCCAGCCGAAGGTCATCGACCGATCTGTCGACCCTCGAACCCCTATGGCCGCCGGTTCAGACCTGGTTTCCCAGACCGGCCGCATGCCGCGCGGCGATCCAGCCGAAGGTCATCGACGGACCCACGCTCGCGCCCGCGCCGGGATAGACGCGCCCCATCGGCGAGGCCGTGCTCACCCCGCAGGCATAGAGCCCCTCGATCGGAGAACCGTCCGCCTTCAGCACGCGGGATTCGCTGTCGCAGACCACGCCGCCGTACGTTCCGACATCGCCGGGAACCACCGGGATCGCATAGAACGGCCCCTTGTCGATCGTTCCCATGCAGGCATTGGGGCCGTCCTTGTAGAAGGGATCGCCCAGCCAGTTGTCATAGGCACGCTCGCCCCGATGGAAGTCCTCGTCCCGGCCGCCGCGCACGAAGCCGTTCCAGCGTGTGACGGTGGCTGCAAGGGCCGTTTCGGGCACGGATATCTGCCGCGCCAGTTCCTCTACGGTATCCGCCTTGCGCATCCAGCCCGAAGCGAGCCACGCGCCCATGTTCTTTTTCGCCGTGCCTTTGCCCGCGACCGCATATTCGTCCATGTACTGCTGGTCCATGATCGCCCAGCTCGGAATGGCCGGAACCGTGCGATTGCGCTCCAGCATGGCCTCGCAGAACGCCTCGTAGGAACCGCCCTCGTTCATGTAGCGCACGCCGCTCTGGTCGACCTGGATGGCATGCGGTTTTCCGGTCGTGCTCTGGGTGCCCGGCTTGACGTAGTCGGTATCCCAGCCCGGCGCCTCGGACATCTGGAAGCCCACCATCTGGTCCATCTGCGCCAAGACCGCACCATGCCTTTCGAGTTCGACATGCATGTCGCCGGTGTCGCTCTCGATGCCATTGGACCATGCGGCGCGCGTTCCGGGCATGTATCTGTCCCGCATGGCCTGGTTCTGCGAGAAACCGCCCGCGTTCATCAGCACGCCCAGCCGCGCGCCCACGCGCCACGGTTTGCCGTTCCTGACCGTGACGACCCCGAGGGCGCGCCCGTTCTCCACGATCGTCTCGCTTACCGGACTGTCGGTGCGGATCTCCGCCGCATGCCGGTCCAGAACGGCCTTGAGCATGCGGCCCTGGAGAGCTGCACCCGCCGTGACCCAATGCTTGCCGGTGAGCTTGCCCGCCACGATCTTCACCGCCGTCCTGAGCAGGATCTTCTTGATCGCCCAGGAGTGCTTGGCGAAAGGCAGCTTCATCCCATCGTCGAGCCTGATCGGCGCTTCGGCGAAGCCCCGCCGAAGCTTGCCCGCCCAGTCCTTGCCCAGCAGGTTCTTGTCGAAGGGAGCGGCGGTGACGGTGCGGCTGGTCTTCATTCCGCCCGGCAATTCGTCGTAGTAGTCCGGCCAGAACCGCGAGCCCCGCTCCATGTCCACGCCTTGCGAAACGATGAAGTCCAGCATTCTGGGCGCTTCGCGGGCATAGGCGCGGCGGCGTTCCGGGCTGGTTCCGGGACTGTCCTCGCCGTCCGGCACCACGGCATCCAGGTATGTGCAGGCCTGTTCGAAGCTGTCCTCACCGGGATCCATGAAGCGGTTGTTGGGTATCCACATGACCCCGCCCGACTTCGCCGTCGTGCCGCCGATCCAGGGCGATTTCTCCAGGATGAGCACCGACTTCCCCGCCTGCTTCATGAGCAGCGCGGAAGCCATCGAGCCCGCCCCGCTGCCGACGACCACCCAGTCGAAGCTCTCGTCGAACTGCGCCATCATTCGCTTCCTCTCCGTGATCGCGCCTTGTTGTTCACATGTTCAGCCCGCGACCTGCTGCGAGATAGAACGGACTTGTCCCCCCTTGGCAAGGCGCCGCCGCGCGCGCAGCCCGCCAAGCCCGAAGGTTTCGCCCCGGCGAAAGATGATCCCGGCGGCGATTGGCCCCTGCCCTCCCGAACGCCGGCGCACTATGACCGCAGGAAAGACCGGGAGACCTGCCGAACATGAGCGAAACAGCGCCGCCAAACCTGAACACGATCACCCTCTCCCGCGAAGGGCGTCTGCTGCGCATTACGCTGAACCGCCCGGACGCAATGAACGCGATCAATCTCCAGCTTCATGACGATCTGGCCGAAGCCCTGTGGTTCGCCCAGGGCGATCCCGGTTCGGACGTGATCGTCCTCACCGGTGCAGGCCGCGCGTTCTCGGCCGGGGGCGATCTCGACCATATCGAGAGGAACGCCCGCAACCCGCATCTGTTCGATCATGAGGCGCGCGTCGCCAAGCGTATCGTCTCCACCCTGCTCGACATCGACAAGCCGGTCATATGCCGGATGAACGGCCATGCAGTCGGTCTGGGCGCCACCATCGCCCTGCTCTGCGATGTGATCTTCGCGGCGCAAGGGGCGAAGATCGGCGACCCTCATGTCGGCCTGGGCCTAGTCGCGGGGGACGGCGGCGCGGTCATCTGGGCCCAGCGCATCGGTCTGGCGCGGGCCAAGGAATATCTGCTTACCGGCGAACTCCTGACTGCCGACAAGGCCGCCGAGATCGGGCTGGTAAACCACTGCGTCCCGGCCGAGGAACTGGACCAGCGCGTGGACGCATTCTGCGCCGGGCTGCTTGCCGGAGCGACGATCGCGATCCGCGCGACCAAGATCCTGACCAACCTTGAAGTCAAGCGTCTGGCAACCGCGGTAATGGATGCCGGGATCGCCTATGAGAGCCTCTCCGTCCGCAGCGCCGATCACCTCGAAGGCATCGCGGCGCTGAGGGAGAGACGCGCACCCCGGTTTACCGGCCAGTAGACCGGCTCGCCGGGCGCCATGGATCAGACAGTCGGGATCAGACAGTCAGGATCAGTCAGCCGGAACCACCCGTTCGCCGCGTTCGGTGAACAGTGCCGTATAGCAGGTAGCCATGTCCTGGGCATCGCTTGGCGTCAGTTCGCCGGCAGCGGTCGCCTTGCCGATCGCACCGAGCAGGGCCATCGGATCGTCCGTCTCGATATCGTAGATGGCGAGGTAGGGATTGCTGTCGCTGCCGACCAGCCTGGCGACCAGATCGTAGCGCTGCGCGCCGTTCATGCCGAACTTGTTCACCAGTTCGGGCAGGTGATTGTTGTCGTACCAATCGTGATAATCGTCCTCGCGGCCAGGCTGCGGTGTGGTCAGGGCGATCAGCTTGTATCGGGCCATGGTCATTCTCTCCCTTTATCCGGCGCTTGATCCGGTCCGGCCGGAACGGGGGCGAACTTCGGCCATCGGCGCGCCGCCGTGCAAGATCCGAAACCTGCGATGTCCAAACATCGCCCCGGCGCGGGGGCCCGGCCACTCTATTGCAGCAGCGCGCTGCCGCTCGACAGTTCGAGAAAGGCCTCGCTCCCGCACTTTTCGCCGCGAAACTCGCGGGGGTTGGATCCGAACACCCGCTTGAACATGCGGCTGAAATGCGCCGGGCTCTTGAAGCCCACACCATAGGCGATCTCGCTGATCGAGATGCTGCGCGGGTCGGACTTGCCGAGCCATTCCCGAGCTTTCACAAGCCGCTGCTCCCACACAAGCTCCGAAAACGAAGTCTCGCGAAGACGCAGCAGAAAGGAGAGATAGCGCGGCGAAATCCCGCAGCCCCGGGCAACCATCGCCGTCGAGAGCTGCGGATCGGAAAGATGAACCTCGATGAAGCGCAGCACTTCCTCAAGCCTACGCTCGGCAATGGACTGCCGCGAAGGCTGCAAGTCTTCCAGTCCCTGCATCGCATTGACGACAAGGGCTATCGCGGTATCCACCAGCAGCCGCGCGGAAGGCTCTCCCAGGCGGCCATCGTCGGCAAAGACCTCACCCAGCATGCGTTCGGCCATGGCCAGTTCGGGCCGGCCGCCCGCCATGACCAACCCGGCTCCCAGATCCTGCGCGATATGGGACCGCAGCAGATGCGTGGGTACGGTAACGTGTAGCCCCTCATGCATCTGATCGCCGTCGGTCCGGCATTCGATCAGAAACGGTGACATCGAGCGCGTCACCATCACGTCGCCCGGGCGCGCCAGTTTGCTGCCGCACTGGTTTGAAAAGGACAGTGCGCCGCGCCTTACGAACCAGAGAATCGAGATATCCGTCGCATCGTCCCGGATGTGTTGCTGCGAACGGCGAAAGAAGAGATTGCTCGCCGAACGCTGGCGTATGATCGACATCGCGCCAACCGCCTTGCGTTCCGAGCGGACATCCACGTTGGCGCTTTCCTCCACCCAGAAGTCGCCGCTGTAGTATTCCTGATCGCGCTTGCCTCTGAACATGTGCTGGCAATCGCGGAAATTGCGCCTGTCGAGCGTGAACAAGGTTTCTGCCATGACCCTCTCCCTGGGTATGAGCGCCGGTCCATGAACCGAACCGTGAACTGCCGGTTGACCCGGTCTGCGGACACCGAGCGAAAATATCACCGGCCCGCGCATTCACTCTGCAATTCGTGCGAGGCGATCCGCATTCGGCGCAGATATCGCCCGAGCGTGAAATTTCAGCCTTTGCGGCCCTGTTTCGACAGGCGCCACTCGGGCGGATAGTTCAGATCGTGACCTTTCACGACTTTGCCGATCCCCTGCTGGAACGTGCTGCCCTTGCCGAGATTGACGTCGTTGCTGCCATCGTCCTTCATCAGCGGCAGCATGCCCTCCAGCCAGCCGGTCAGCAGGCTGCCCATATATTCGCCGCGATATTGCTTGTAGGCTTCGATGAAGGTCTTCTGCGCGACGACCACGTCGGTCGGCCGGGTGATCGAGCAGGCATGGGCATATTTGGCGGTTTCCGCCTCCAGATTGCCGCGGGGCACCACCGAATTCACGAAATTGCAGTGATACATCTCGTCCGCAGTGAAAGGGCGGCCGGTGAAGAGCATTTCCGAGAAACGGCGCAGGCCGACCATCTCCAGCCATTGCCACATGCGCGGCCCCCACCCCGCGTACCGGAAGGAGGGATGCCCGAACAGCGCATCGTCGCTGGAGACGACGATGTCGGCATCGGCGCACTGGTAGAAGTGCCAGCCATAGCAATAGCCCTTGGCCTCGATGATCGAGATCTTCTTGAATTCCTGCAGCGGCCGGTTCCCCGAGCGGGCCTTGGCATAGTAGTCCGTCAGCCCGTGAAGGTAGCGGAACGAGCCCGGCGGCGGGTATCTCACGTCGGGGTCCTCGATCTCCATATCCACCAGGAAGCCGTCACCCGGCTTCGGGTTGAGATAGAGATCGCCATGTTCGTCCAGGTCGCCGCCGCTGCCCAGGTTGTCACCCTCGCCCCGGATCACCAGAACTTTCACGTCATCGTCTATGTTTGCGCGGAATACGAGTTCGCCGAAACGGGCACGCATGCCGATGGTGGCCGTGTTGTGCTTGTCCAGCCGATTGAAAGTGATCGTGGCGATCCTGGTCGCCTTGTCCTTTTCGTAGAGGACGTGTTCTTCCGCGGCCTTCTTGTGATCGGCTATCGTTTTCATCGGTCTCTCCCGCCGCTTTCCCGCGCCGTACTGCGATCCGCGGCTTGCCCGTTTGCTGCCACAGGCAAGCGGGAGGGTATTGGCAATAGGCGCGGCGTTCTCGATATTGGATGCCGTTACCGAAAGGGGCCGGGACGATGGAACCAGACCGCAACAGCTTCTTCAGCCTCGACGGCCCGCTCGACGTCGCACCGGCCGGGGGACAAGTCCGGGCCGCGAACTTCTCGGGGCTCGCCGGGCTGGCTCGCCGTCATGGCCGGGACGCGCGCGGCATCGTGGAACGCCACGGCATGGAGGCACGGGTCCTGGTTGACCCCGAAAGCCTGATCGCGCCCCAGCAGGTAGCGGATACTTTCGAGTATTGCAGTGCGATCTTCGACGATCCCCTGTTCGGCCTCCACTTCGGCTCCCTGCAGGACCCCGAAGTGTTCGGCTGCGTCACAGCCTTGTGCCGCGCGGCGCCCACCGTCCGGGCCGGGATCCGCTGCCTCATCGACTTCCTTCCCGCTGTCCATGCGCCCGACTGCGAGGTCGTGCTGATCGAAGGCCGGGAAACGGCCGAACTGACCTGGCTGGTAAATGCCGACATCGGCGTGAACGACCAGGCCAACTACCAGGCGGCGATGCTCAATCTCAAGTTGCTCCAGGCCATCGGAGGGCCCTCGTTCAAGCCGAGTTGGGTCAGTCTGTCCGCCGATCCCCGCCAGAGCGACTTGCCCGAGATCGAGAAACTGCTGGGGTGCAAGGTCGTGAGACAGGCAAGCCGCAACTCGGTGGCCTTTCCGGTTCGCGCCTTGGAACAGCCGGTGCCTAGCGCCAACCGCCTGCTGTACAAGCTGCTCGGCTCCTACCTGCAACGTGTGAAATCCGCGCACAGCCCTTCGATCGTCGAAAGGGTCGAAAGCTACGTTCGCGGCTCGCTTGCCTCCGGGACGTGCTCGATCGAACGCTGCGCCGAGAAGACCGGCATTTCGGTGCGCACCCTGCAATCGCGCCTCGCGGCCGAAGGCGTGCGGTTTTCCGAACTGGTCGAGAAACAGCGCGAAGGCCTTGCCCGCCTGCACCTTGCCGACCGTCGTCTCTCGCTCGACGAGATCGCGGATCGCCTGGGCTATGGCGAACAGACCAGCTTCGGCCGCGCTTTCAAGCGCTGGACCGGCATGACCCCGCAGCAATTCCGCGCGCGGTCCTGAGCGGAAACGAACTTCTCCGCTCAGGACCTTTAAAACTCAGGCTTCCTGCTTCTTCATCCGCGCCGTGCGATCGGTATCTTCGTGGCGCATGAACATCTTCATGATGTCTCCCGAAGTGACGGGGCGCGTTTCGTGCTGTTCCACCGGACGTTCGCCGGCAGAGGACTTGGGGCTGGTATCCACACCTTCCGCCTTCGCCCGCTCCCGCAGCGCGCCAACGGTCAGCTGCTCGCGCGTGTAGTGCTGGAACGGATCGAAGCGGAACCAACGCATCGCATTCCGGTGCGTGATCTTGTCGATCTGCTCTTCGGTCAGGTGATTGATCGAGGGCCATAGATTTTCAGGCACTTCCGGCCAGAGCGTGTCGGAATGCGGATAGTCGCATTCATAGGCGATGTTGTCCTCGCCGATGAACTGGATGTTCTGAAGGCCGAAGGCATCGTCGATGAAACAGTTGAGGAAGTGCCGCCTGAACATCTCGCTGGGCTTCATCTTCTGGAAGCGCGAGTTGGTCCAGGCCTTGTGCCGCCAGTTCGAGAAGTCCGCCCGCTCCGTGAAGTAGGGCACCCAACCGATCGAGCCCTCCGAAAGCGCAATGCGCATGTCCGGGTACTGGTGCAGCGCCTCAAGCTGGAGCCAGTCCGACGCGGCATAGGCGATCGACATCGGCATCGTCGAAATCCATGCCTCGATCGGCGTTTCCATCGATGCATGGGGCGCCGGATTGCCCCCACCGATGTGGATGCAGATCGTCATGTCGAGATCGTTGATCGCCTTGTAGAACGGATCCCAATAGGCGTTGTGGATGCTCGGCAGGCCCTGGCAGGTAGGGTTCTCGCTGATCGAGACGGTGTGGCAACCCTTGGCAGAGACGCGCTTCAGCTCGGCAATCGTCGCGTCCATGTCCCAGGTCGGCAGGATCGCACAGGGGATGAAACGGCCCGGATAGGCGCCGCACCACTCATCGATATGCCAATCGTTATAGGCGCTTACGTGCACTTTCGCGAGTTCGCGATCGGGCACGCGGTGAAGGCGGCCACCGGCGAAATCGAACACCGAACCGAAGTTCAGCGAGGCTGCGATGCCGTTGACGTCCATGTCCTTGATACGCTCATGCACGTCATAGCAACCGGCGCGCAGCTGATCGAGCGATGTCGGCTCCATGCCGTATTCCTCGAAAGGCCGGCCGACCACGGCGTTGAGCCCCACCGAGGGGAACTTCTGCCCCTGGTAGACCCATAGATCCTTGCCGTTCTCATCCTGAATCAGCTTCGGCGCGGATTCCAGAGCGGCGCCGGAGAGGTGTTTGTTGAACAGGTCGGGCGGCTCGCTGATGTGATCGTCCACGCTGATCAGCACCATGTCGTTCATTTGCATAACGGCACTCCCAAAGTTGCCGGGCCGGATCGGTCCCCGGCGGGCGCATCTTTCCGGCGCCTTCGGAGTGGAGGCTACGCCCACCCTCCGCCACCGGCCAGCGCGATCGATCCGGGCATGGAGCTATCGCGCCCGCGATTGCGTGCCGGGGGCGATTGTGCAGGGCGGCGAGGTATGATGTTGACGAGGAAACGTCACAAGAAAAAGCCCCGGGAAAGCCTGAAACATGAACTTCGACCTCACCGACGAACAGTCCATGATGCGCGACACTTTCGCGCGCTTCCTCGATGAACATTCGAGCATGGCCCGCGTACGCAAGGCACAGGAAACCGGCGGTTTCGATCTCGCGCTGTGGAGCGGCCTTGCCGAACTCGGCGCCTTTGCCATGCGCGTGCCAGAGGACGCGGACGGCATGGGCCTTGGCCTGTTCGATGCGGGCGTGCTGATGGAAGAAGCGGGGCGCACGCTGGTCTCCGGCCCGCTGGCGGAAGCGCTGGTGGCAACGCGCCTGCTTGGCCTGCTGGGCGGTCAGGATGAACTGCTGGCGAGTGCCGTCGGCGGCGAGGCGGTCGTTACGATCGCCATGCAGGACATTGCCGAATTCCCCCGGCAGTGGGTCGCTGGCGGACTGGTTGCCGAGGCCGTAGTCGCACGCAAGGGCCATCATGTCGTGCTCATCTCCATTCCCGCCGAAGCACGGATCGCGGAACCTACCCTTGCCACCACGGCAATCGCGGAACTCGATCTCGCCGCCCTGCCGACGACGGTGCTGGGCAGCGGCGAAGAGGCGCTTGCGGCTTTCGCTGCGGGTCTTGAGGAATGGAAGATCCTGATGGCGCTGGCGCTGTCCGGCCTCAGCCGTGCGGCGCTGACGATGGCGGCTGAATATGCGGGAGAGCGCAAGGCGTTCGGCGTGTTCATCGGCACGTTCCAGGCGCTGTCGCACCCCATGGCGGACCTGATCTGCGAGATCGATTCCGCCAAGTTCCTGGCGTGGCAGGCCATGCGCTCGATCGCCGATGGCGACGCGGCGGCGGGCGCCCAGGTTTCGCTTTCGGCATGGTACGCTGCCGGTGCCGCGGGCCGCACCGTGCGCCACGCCGTGCAGACTTTCGGCGGTATCGGCCTCACCACCGAGCATGACGTTCACCTCTACAACTTGCGCGCCAAGGCCTGGCCGCTGGTGGCGGGCGATCCCGAGGACTGGCTGGCAGAAGCGGGCCGCCGCCTCTACGCGGGCGAGAAGGCCAGCCTTCCTGACGTGGGCGAAGTGCCGGTCGAGTTCGATCTGGGCGAGGATGCCCGCGCGATCCAGCAGGAAATCCGCGAATTCTTCGCCAGGAACGTCACCGACGAGCAGCGCGAGAAGTTCCACTTCTCGTGGGAAGGCCACAATCCGGTCATCCACAAGCAGCTGGTCGAGGCGAACCTCGCCTACCTCCAGCTGCCCAAGGATGTCGGCGGGCGCGGCCTCAGCCCCTACGCCGTCACCGGCGCACGCTATGCCTTCGAGGAAGAAGGCTGGAGCAACCCGGTCGCCAATGTCGCGCAGATGGTGGCGCTGATCATGTACCGCTTCGGCACCGAGGAACTGAAGCGCGACGTGCTCTCCAAGGTCATGGCGGGCGAGGCGATCTGCTCGCTCGGCTATTCGGAGCCGGGCTGCGGATCGGACGTCTTCGCCGCGCAGTGCAAGGCGACCCAGCTTGAGGACGGCTCCTGGCGGATCGACGGCACCAAGATGTGGACCAGCGGCGCCAACCTTACCGACTATGTGCTGATGCTCTGCCGCACCGATCCCGATGCGCCCAAGCACAAGGGGCTGACGATGTTCATCGTGCCGCTGAAGGCAGAAGGCGTCACCGTGCAGGGCGTCCACACGTTCATGGACGAGCGCACCAACATCACCTTCTACGACAACGTGCGCATCCCCGACACCTGGCGTCTGGGTGAAATCAACGCGGGCGGCCGCACCATGGCGGCCAGCCTCGAACTGGAACACGGCGGCGGCTTTGCGAAAGTGCAGCGCGCGATGCTGGAGAACGCGGTCGAACTCTGCGAGGAAATCCCCGTGGCGGGCGGCGGCAAGCTGATTGAAACGCCCAAGGCGCAGGCGCGGCTGGCGCGTACTTACGCCAATGTGCTCGCCTCCGAACTGATCGCCTATCGTGCCAACTGGACGCAAGTCCACGGCAAGGGCAACGGCGCTTACGGCCCGATGGCGAAGATGTTCTCGTCCGAACTGTTCATCACCGATTCCCGCGATCTGCTCGACCTGACAGCGCCTTACTCGCTGGCCAAGCGCAAAGGGGCCGCCGATGCGATCAACCTCGCCTATCGCCATGCGCATGGGACGACCATTTACGGCGGCACCAGCCAGGTGCACCGTTCGATGATCGCCGAAAAGGGCCTCGGCCTGCCGCGTTCACGCAATTGATTCTGGGGGATACAATGACCGAAGAAGCACCCCACCTGCTCACCAAAGACGTGGACGGCATCCTGATCGCCACGCTCAACCGGCCCGACAAGCTCAACGCGATCAGCCGGCAGATGATGGACCTGCTGACGCAGGCCGTGCTCCGCTTTCGCGAGACGCCCGAACTCAAGGTCATGCTGATCCGATCCGCCGGGCGTTACTTCAGTTCCGGCGCGGACCTGCGCGGCGGGAACCAGAACATCATCTCACCCACCGCCACCAGCGGCAGCGCGCGCGGCATTCGCGAGAACCACCGCCTCAATCTCAACAACATGCAGCAGCTGTGGGACGAGATCGAGCATATCGAGAAGCCCTTCGTCGTCGCCCACCATGCCATGTGCGTGGGCGGCGGGCTGGAAATGAGCCTCTCGTGCGATTTTCGCCTTGCCGCCAGGAGCGCGTCCTACGCCTTCCCCGAAGGTCTGTTCGGCGTGCTGCCCGCATCGGGCGGCGTCTCGCGCCTCACGCGCATCTGCGGGCCGCACTGGGCGCGCTGGCTGATCATAGCGAACAAGCCCGCCCCGGCCGACATGGCACTCACCATGGGGCTGGTCCATCAGGTCTATGAGGATGAGACGTTCGAGGCGGAGGTCATGGAGTTCTGCCGTCACCTGACCAAGCAGAATCCCGAACAGATGGGCGCGGCGAAGGTCGCCATCGAACTCAGCGCCGAAGTGGGCCGTGACAGCGCCCGCCACATCGAACGCATGGCCAACAGCGCGCTGATGCTCAACCCGGACTATATCCGGGGCATGGAGGAGTATCTGAAAGGCGTCGGCGGCAAGGGCAAAGGCTGACGCCGGAAGGCGGCGGAGCCACGGCCCCGCCGTCCCATGCCGGGTTTCAGGCCCCGACGAGGCCGCGAATGGCGCTTTCGAACAGCGCCCGGCCGTCGGTGCCGCCGTGAGTGCTTTCGATCGCACGCTCAGGGTGCGGCATCATGCCCAGCACGTTGCCGGCCGCGTTCAGCACGCCCGCAATCTGGCGAGCCGAACCGTTAACGTCCTCGGCATAGCGGAAAGCCACGCGGCCTTCGCCTTCCAGACGGTCCAGCGTTTCTTCGTCGGCATGGTAGTTGCCGTCATGGTGCGCCACGGGGATGCGGATGTGCTGGCCACTCTCATAGCCCGAGGTGAACAGCGACTGCGCGTTCTCCACCTTCAGCGAAACCTCGCGGCAGACGAAGCGGATGCCGGAATTGCGCAGCAAGGCGCCGGGAAGCAGGCCGCTTTCGGTGAGCACCTGGAAACCGTTGCAGACACCGAACACCGGCACGCCGCGGTTCGCTGCCTCGATCACCGCCTGCATGACCGGCGAGCGCGAGGCGATCGCGCCGCAGCGCAAGTAGTCTCCGTAAGAGAAGCCACCGGGCAGGCCGATGAAATCGAGGTTGTCCGGCAGCTCGGCATCGCCGTGCCAGACGCGGATGCACTCGGTGCCCGAGATCTTCTCCAGCGCCACCGCCAGGTCGCGGTCGCAGTTGGAGCCCGGGAACGTGACGACAGCGGAGCGGAAAGCCATCAGGCGACCTTCTCGATGCGGTAGTTCTCGATCACCATGTTGGCGAGCAGCTTGCGGCACATGTCGTCGAGCGCTTCGTCGCTCACCGATTCCTCGACATCCAGTTCGAAGAGACGACCGGCGCGCACGTCGTTGACGCCCGAGAAGCCCAGACCTTCGAGCGAGTGATGGATCGCCCGGCCCTGCGGGTCGAGGACACCAGGCTTGAGGCTGACGTGGACGCGGACTTTCATCACAGGGCCTTTCGGTAAGGGCGCAGATTCGTTTCAGCGCCTATGGCCCCGGACAGGCGCGGGGGCAAGGTTTGTGATCGCATTAAGAGGGTGGGATTCGAACCGACATTGAAGCCTTCGGCACAACCTGCCATTTCCTAGGCCATGCAGGACAAGATCTCGTTCGCCGGACAAGTCGCCGTGGTAACCGGCGCCGGACAGGGCCTCGGCCGCGCCTATGCGCTGGAACTGGCGCGGCGCGGCGCGAAAGTGGTCGTCAACGATATCGGGGCCGCGCGCGACGGCAGCGGGCACTCCGATGCGGCCCTCGCCGTCGTCGAGGAAATCCGGGAGGGCGGCGGCGAAGCCATGGCGGATGGCGGCGACGTTTCCGACTTCGCGCAGATGGAAGAGATGGCCGCCCGCGCCCGCGCGGCCTGGGGCGGCATCCATGTCCTCATCAACAACGCCGGTATCCTGCGCGACCGTACGTTCGCGAAGATGGACATGGCCGATTTCGAACGCGTGGTGCGGGTCAACCTGCTCGGCAGCGCCTATGCGACCAAGGCCGTGTGGGAAACCATGCGCGAGCAGAACTATGGCCGCGTGCTGATGACCACGAGTTCGAGCGGCCTTGGCGGCAATTTCGGGCAGGCCAACTACGGCGCCGCGAAGCTGGGCGTGCTCGGCCTCGCACGCACCTTGCGCATGGAAGGCGCCAAATACGACATCCGCGTCAACTCGCTCGCGCCCACGGCGGGCACACGGATGACGGCGGACATCTTCCCGGACGAGGCCTACAACGCCTTCCGCCCCGAAGCCGTCGTTCCGGCGGCGCTGTTCCTGGTGTCGCGGAATGCCCCCAACGACGCCGTGGTCGGCGCGGGAGGCGGCGTCTGCCAGAGCGCCTTCATCACCATGAACGAAGGCGTGTTGCTGGACGGGGGTGAATTGACCGTCGAAGGCGTCGCCGAAGCATGGCCCCGCATTGCCGACCGCCGAGGCGACCAAGTGCTGGCAACGGGCATGGACCAAGCACATCATGCCTTGTCGATGCTTTTGAAATCGCGTGGTTAAAGTCCAGAAATCCCGTTGACGCCTAAAAGTCAGAAGATACAGCGTCGATCCTGTAAAGGAACCAGGGGACGACACCGTGAACGAAGCCGAGCTTGAGCAGGGATTGATCTCGCTGCGCAAAAGGGAAACCGCCCTCCGTGTCGTGATCGGACTTTACCTCGTCTGTACGACGGTAGCGCTTTCTCTGTGGGGAGCGGTTATCGGCCGCGGTATCGACCAGGAAGGGGACGATCCGTTGTTACTGGCAGCCGGATTATCCGGCGGCTTCTATGCCGTTCTCTTCATAGCCAGCATAGTTGCCGTCTGTTTCTGGCTTCATCGCGCCCATGCCAACCTTTTTGTCGCAGGCATTCAGGATCTGAAATACAAGCCAAATTGGGCCGTGGGCTGGTATTTCGTGCCCTTTGCCTTCTGGTTCAAACCGTTTCAAGCGATGCAGGAACTCTGGCAGTCCAGCCATCTCGCCGACGAACGCCTGCCTGAGCGAACGGACGGCAAGCTGATCGTTTGGTGGGCCTGCTGGATACTCGGCAACATGATCGCAAACCTGAGTCTGAAAAGCAGTGGATTCGCCAGCGCGATCAACCTCCTGGACCTCGCAGGCTACGCTTTTCACATCGTTGCAGCAGCGGTCCTGCTGATGATTGTAAATGCCGTCACGAAAGCACAGTCATCTGAAATGAGCGTGCGCCACGCTTTCGCCTGACTCGGGCTGACTTGGAAGCGTCAGTCCTCGACGATTTTCAGCAGCTTGCGCTCCAGCGGGCTCAGCACACCGGCGAGTTCGTGGCCGCGCTTGAGCACTTGCCCCGCTTCTCCGAACAGGGTCCACATGCCCTGCTTTCCGCGCAGCGCCGGCCGTTTCTCGACACGCGCCTGCGGCCGTTCCGCCGCGCGGCGGAAGGCGGAGAAGTTGGCCGCTTCCTTGCCGAAATCCATCGCATAGTCGCGCCAGAAACCGGCTGCCACCATGCGGCCGTAGAGATCGAGAATGCGCTGGAGTTCGAGGCGGTCGAAACCGACCTGAAGCGGCCCGCGCCCCGGGAAGGCGACGACGGTTCCGGCCAGAGGATTCGAACCCGCCGACATTCGCCCGTCAGACGCCCTTCACGACGGGCTCGGCCTGTTTCTCTTCTTCGAGCCTGCGCATGACCGTATCGAGCTGGGCACGCAGGGCCGCGACCTGCTCTTCCAGTTCATCGACGCGCTGGCTGCCCACAGGTTCGCAAGGTTCCTTGCAGGGCGTGCCGTAGGGCATGAATTCCTTGGCGTAAGTCTCGGCCTTGACCAGAGTGGAGCGGGCCTTGACGCCGATCATGGTGGCGCCTTCCGGCACGTCTTCGGTCACGACGGCGCTGGCGCCCACGCGGGCCCGCTTGCCGACGGTGACCGGGCCGATGATCTGCGCGCCGGAACCGACGATCACATTGTCGAGCAGGGTCGGGTGGCGCTTGCCGCCCTTGCCGTTGGTCGGGTTGGAGCCGCCGAGCGTGACGCACTGGTAGATCGTCACGTTGTCACCGATATGCGCGGTCTCCCCGATCACGGTGAAGCCGTGGTCGATGAAGAAATTGCGACCGATCGTGGCACCGGGGTGGATGTCGATCGCGGTCAGGAAGCGCGAAACGTGGTTCACCACGCGGGCCAGGAAGAACAGGTCGGCACGGAACAGCCGGTGCGCGATCTTGTGAAAGAACAGCGCCCAGACGCCCGGATAGAGCAGGACTTCCCAACGCGAACGCGGCGCGGGGTCGCGCGCGACGACGGAATCCAGATAGCGAACCAGATTACCCAGCATCGCGCGAATCTCCCATCAATTGGCTCGTCTGGCAAGCCATGAGGTCAAAGGGGCCTCGGATCGCCGCCACTGCCTTCCGAACCGTAGAGTTCGATCAGCGCCTCACGCCAGATCGCCAGCGTCGGCGGCTGCTTGCGCTCAAGGCTGAGGCGGTCGATGGCGGCGACCAGGTTTTCGACGCCCACATGGCTACGTTCGCAACGCGGTACAAGGTAGTCGGTTGCAGAAGGGTCGAGGGAAAGACGGCGCATCTGCGCATGAACATCGATCAGTTCGCCCAGCATCTCCTCGTCGGGATCGCCGATTTCCAGTTCCAGCGCAGCGCCAAGCCGCGAACCGAGATCGGGCAGGGACACCTGCCAGCGTCCCTCGCCCTCGCCGCGCCTGCGCGCGGAAACGATCAGCAGCGGACGCCCGGTTTCCTGGGCGCGGTTCCAGCTGTGGAACACCGCGTCCTCATCCATGCGATCGGCATCGTCAAGTGCATCGCCGTGCCCCGCCTCGACGAACCAGCGCGCGAGCAGCGACTTGCCGGAACGCGGCGGCCCGGACAGTATCGCGCTGTGAAACGGCCATGTCGCGGGCTCCAGCAGGGCATCGATCGCACCGGCGTTGGCATTGCCGACTACAATGCGCGGCGGGCTGTCGCTCGCGGCGGACAGCGGGAGTGCGATCTGCTTCATCACCGGGAGGACCTAGCGGGTGATCCTCAGGGCACCGCCCCCGCTCGTCACTTTCCAGCCCTGCCCGCGCAGAGCCCCGGCAAGACGTTCGCTGCCGCCTTCCACGGTGACGCGCATGACCGAGGTGCCGCCGACCGCAAGGCTGACGGTCGCCGCGCCGCGCACGCCCGGAACTCCGCGAACCGCCGCCAGCGCCGCGTCCACGGCAGCGGCGTCGGGCGACGGGAACTGGACGGGAACGGTTTCCACCGGCGCGGTCGGCGCCAGCGAAGGCGCGGCCGTGGGCGTCACGACCTGCGGCGGCAGCGCCTCTATCGGTGCGCCGCCCTTCGGCATGAGCTTGGTGCGAAGTTCGGCGAAAGCGCGGTCCAGCACCTGTCCGCTGGTCGTCAGCGTGGGGTCCGTGCGCAGTTCGCCGCTTGCAAGCGCATCGCGGTAGAGCCCGTCCATGCGCTGCACCGCCTTGTCGAGCATGCCCGCGAGTTCTTGCTCGCTTGCCGCGTCCATCTCGAAAGTGCCGAGGAAAGTATTGTCCGGGCCGTAGCGCGCGGTGAACGTGCCATGGATCGGGCCGCCCGGCCATTGCCGCTCAAGCCGGGCATAAGGCACCAGCACGGAGGCGGCATCGAACTGGTTGAGCACGTTGCGCCACCACAGGCGGCTGCGGCGCGAAGCCTGCCCGGCCGTGAGAATGAGCGATTCGCCGCCCGCGCCCACCGGCCGGACGTAGTCGATCGGGCTCTGCGACGCCTGGAATTCGGCCCATGCGCGCTGCCACGGCCCGCGCACCTCGAAGACCTGCTGCACGCCGCCCGAATAGAGCACCGGCAGCACCAGCATCGGCGCCGAACGGATCGTCGCGCCGCCGGCGCCGACATATTGCCCGGCACGTGCCTTGCTGAAGATGACGCCAAGCGTGGCGATATAGCGGCGCGGCCCGACCTGCTCCTGGCCGATCACCACCGAAGAGACCATGGCGTCGATCGCCTCGACCGGCATGTCCGGTCCGCCCAGCTTCTTCCAGGCTTCCTTTTCCGCCTGCTTCCAGCCTTCGAGGCGGGCATCGGCGCCGGTCTTGGCGGTAACGTCCACCTTGATGCCGTTGACCTGGATATCTTCCGAGTTCGCGAGCGGGGCAATGCCGCGATCGCCCTCCACTTGCGCGACGAGTCGATAGCCGCCTGCCGCGCCCAACGCGAGAATCGCGGCGCCGCAGGCCATCAGCCCAACACGGCGCACCGAACGCCAACCCGCGCCTTCGCCCGAGCCTGTACCGGTCACGCGCCGGAAATTATGGGAAAACGTCATCGCCATCATCAAACCGTGTGGCCTTTTGCCCAAACCGATCTGGAAAACCAAGCCGTAATCCTACGCCGCGCTGCTCTTGCATTTGCGCGCCTGTCCGAAATTCGGCGGAACAGCGTGGAACCGCCGTTCCGCAATAAATTTTTCCGCCCGAATTGCCGGAATTATCCATGCCCGATCCGATGCTCGGGCGTGACAGCGGCGCGTTTGCGCACTATGCGCGCGCAATGTCCGACGATAACACCCCGCAGAGCTATTCCTACGAGCAGGCCGGCGTCTCGATCGCCGCCGGCAACGCGCTGGTGAAGGCCATCGCCCCGCTCGCGAAATCCACCGCGCGTCCCGGCGCCGATGCGGAACTGGGGGGCTTCGGCGGCTTCTTCGATCCGCGCGCGGCAGGCTACAAGGACCCGCTGCTGGTGGCCGCCAACGACGGCGTGGGCACCAAGGTCAAACTGGCGATCGATCATGACCGCCACGACCATATCGGTATCGACCTTGTCGCCATGTGCGTGAACGACCTTATCGTCCAGGGCGCGGAGCCCCTGTTCTTCCTCGACTATTTCGCCACCGGAAAGCTGGAGAACGGCGTCGCCGAGCGCGTCGTCGCCGGTATCGCCGAGGGTTGCCGCATTTCCGGCTGCGCCCTGATCGGCGGCGAGACCGCCGAGATGCCCGGCATGTATGCCGCTGGCGACTACGACCTCGCAGGCTTCTGCGTCGGCGCGGTGGAGCGCGGCGAGCAGCTGACCGGCGACAAGGTGGCCGACGGAGACGTGCTGCTGGGCCTCGCTTCGTCGGGCGTTCACTCGAACGGCTACTCGCTGGTCCGCCGCCTGGCCGAGGACAAGGGCTGGAAGCTCGATCGTCCGGCGCTGTTCGATTCGGATACCCTGCTGATCGACGCGCTGATCGCGCCTACGCGCATCTACGTGAAGAGCCTGCTGCCCTTCATCCGCTCGGGTCGCATCAATGCCCTCGCCCACATCACCGGCGGCGGCCTGCTGGAAAACATTCCGCGCGTCCTACCCAAGGGCCTCCATGCCCGTATCGACGTCGGCGCCTGGCCGCAGCCGCGCCTGATGGCCTTCCTCCAGGCCCAGGGTAACATCGAACCGGCGGAAATGGCTCGCACCTTCAACTGCGGCATCGGCATGGTGCTTGCGGTTCCGGCCGATGACGCCGCCGCGCTCAAGGCGGAACTGGAGGCCGCCGGAGAGACCGTCTTCGTGATCGGCATCGTCGAGGAAGGCGAAAAGGGCTGCACCGTCCAGGGCAAGGCCGAGGAATGGTCTGCCCGCGAGGACTGGGAAGCGGTGCATCTTGCCTGAGAAGGCTCCCGGGAAGGCAAAAGTCGCCGTCCTGATTTCGGGCAGCGGCACCAACATGGCCGCCCTGCTCTACGCCAGCCGGGACGAGGACTGTCCCTACGAGATCGTCCTCGTCGCCAGCAACCGGCCGGATGCCGGCGGCCTTGCCCTTGCCGCCGCCGAGGGCGTGGCGACTTTCGCCTTCAGCCACAAGGGCCTCTCGCGCGAGGAACACGACGCGGCAATGGACGCGGCGATCCGCGAATCCGGCGCGCAGTGGGTGGCGCTGGCAGGTTACATGCGCATTCTTACCGAGGGCTTCGTGCGGGGCTGGGAAGGCCGGATGGTCAATATCCATCCTTCGCTCCTGCCGAAATACACCGGCCTCCACACGCACCAGCGCGCCCTCGATGCCGGTGACAGTCACGGCGGCGTCAGTGTCCACCTCGTCATTCCCGAACTCGACGAAGGACCGATTCTGGGCCAGACGCCCGTCGCCATCGTGCCCGGCGATACCGCCGAAACGCTGGCCGCGCGCGTCCTGATCGCCGAGCACCAGCTCTATTCGCGCTGCCTTTCGGCGCTGGTCGTGCGCGAATCGAGCCCGGAATGGCTGCTTGGCCGCGTGCGCGAGCGGGCCATGGCCCTTCCCGAAGCCGACGAAGTGGAAAGCCACGGCATGCCGTGCTTCGGCGTGATCAAGGGCAAGAAATTCGCCTATTTCACCTCGAACCATCATGCCGACGGACGAACCGCCCTGCTGGTGAAGATCAGTGGCGCCGACGAGCAGGCCATGCTGATCGAACAGGACGAGGAACGCTACTTCCGCCCCGCCTACTTCGGCGACGGCTGGATCGGCATCCGCCTCGATCTTGGCGAGAACGACTGGGACGCCATCGAAGGCTGGCTCAGCCGTTCCTGGCGCGCGATCGCGCCGAAGAAACTGACGGCGCTCATGAACGCCGCCGATCAGTTCTGAGCGACGCCTCGCGTTTCGGATCGATCAGGCACCCACGGCGCCTGCATCCCGGATCATCCGGCCCAGCTGATCCAGCAGGCAGAGCCGCTCCTTCTTCAGGTCCTCCAGCCGGGCATCCGAGGCGACTTCCAGCCCTGCTTCGACCCGGTAGATCGCGCCGTTCACTTCGTCGTAGCGATCCGCCAGCGCCGCAAAGTGCCCGCGCGTGGCCTTGAGGTGATACAGGACTTCCAGATCGTTGGGGAATTCCGCAGCGAGTTCATGGGCTTTGTGGGACATCGGCTCTCCTCTATCGCTCGAACGGCATTGAAGGCTTAACGCGCAGTCTATCCCGTCCGGCCCGGCGCGTGCCTTGCGCAAGATCAAGAACGCGCGGACGAAAAGACGGACCCGATGCTCACACTTCCGAGTAATCGACTTGCGGGCGGCTTTCGCGCGTGCCGCGATAACGCTTCTCGGGCTCCTGGGGATCCCCGGCGATCACGACATGATCGTCATGCACTTCCACCAGCGTGCCGACGAAAGGAAAGCCCTCAAGACTGCCGTTCACGCGGTAGCTGACGGTATCCCCGACCTTGAACGTCTTCTCGTCGAAGTTGAATTCGAACGGACACACTTCGTCCGCACCGCCCATGTTCTGCATCCTGGCTCTCCACCTTTTGCGCGAGCCTAACGCAAAACCGGAGAAGTGCGCAAAAACAAAAAGGCCGCCCCGAAGGACGGCCTTTTCATTGTCTTGCGAAGCAGGTGCTTCAGCCGACCAGTTCTTCCGGCTTGAAGAAGTAGGCGATTTCGATCGCCGCGTTCTCTTCCGAGTCCGAACCGTGGACCGAGTTGGCTTCGATCGATTCGGCCAGTTCCTTGCGGATGGTGCCGGCGTCGGCGTTCTCGGGGTTGGTGGCGCCCATGATGTCGCGGTTGCGCTTCACGGCGTCTTCACCTTCGAGAACCTGAACCACGACCGGGCCCGAGATCATGAACGAGACGAGGTCGTTGAAGAAGGGACGCTCGGCATGAACGGCGTAGAAGCCCTCGGCCTGTTCCTTGCTCATCTGGATGCGCTTCGAGGCGACGACGCGCAGGCCGGCTTCCTCGAGCATCTTGGTGACGGCGCCGGTCAGGTTGCGGCGGGTGGCGTCGGGCTTGATGATCGAAAAGGTGCGGGTGACCGCCATGGGATGTTTCCTTGGAAAAGGGTTTGATTCTTGCGCGCGCCCCTAGCGGGGAACCAAGGGAATCGCAAGGCGGGCAAGATTAACTTCTCGTCGTCCCGACGAGATTTCACGCCGCTTTCGCTGGCTATCAGCCCGCCTGGACCCAGCGTCCGCCTTCCTGCTTCCAGTAGTGATGCTCCACCCCGTCGCGGGTGCGGAGCATGCGCCAGGTGTCGCGGGCGTGTTGCAGGGTGGTATCGTCGAACAGGAAGAACGTGCGCGTGAAGGCGCGCTCGCCCTCGCGCCACTGCCCGTCGGCAATGGCCATGAACCTTGCCCCGTTCACCGGATCGGGCGCATCCGAAAGCAGGATCGGCTGGCGATCCTCATTGCCCTCGCCCGCGAAGCCGTTGGCGAGAAAGCTCTCGGGCCCGGCAGACCATAGTGCCTGGCAGATGCGCTGGCGCTGCGCCAGGTCGCCGGAGACGACGAGCAGACGCTCGCCGTTCTCCGCGACCTTTCCGGCGATCAGCGCCAATGCGCTTTCGGCGGGGTCACGACTGAGCTGATAGAAATCGACGCGCATCTCGTGACCCCTCCCTGTTCTCAGGCCGTCTCTCAGGCTTCCAGATTGTCGCGCACGAAGCGGTCCAGAAGGCGTACGCCGAAGCCCGAGGCGCCCTTGTCCCAAGTGGCGCCCGGCTTGTCGGTCCACACTGTGCCGGCAATGTCCAGATGTGCCCAGGGGGTGTCGTTCTCGATGAAGCGCAGCAGGAACTGTGCCGCCGTGATCGAGCCGCCGAAGCGGGGACCGACGTTCTTGATGTCGGCGATCGGGCTGTCGATCATCTTGTCGTAGTTCGGGCCCATCGGCATGCGCCACAGGCGGTCGCCCGAAGCGTCACCCGCGGCGGCAAGCTGTGCGGCGAGGTCGTCGTTGTTCGAGAACAGGCCCGCATATTCATGCGCAAGGCTGAGGATGATCGCGCCGGTCAGCGTGGCGAGGTCGACCACCTTGGCAGGCTTGTATTCGCGCTGCACCCAGGTCAGCGCGTCGCAGAGCACCAGGCGGCCTTCGGCGTCGGTGTTGATGACTTCGATGGTCTGACCCGAGAGCGAGGTGACGACGTCACCGGGGCGCTGGGCGTTGCCGTCGGGCATGTTTTCCACAAGTCCGCAGACGCCCACGATGTTGGCCTTGGCCTTGCGCAGCGCCAGCGCGAGCATGGTGCCCGCGACGGCGCCTGCACCGCCCATGTCCCACTTCATGTCCTCCATGCCGGCCGCGGGCTTGATCGAGATGCCGCCGGTGTCGAAAGTCACGCCCTTGCCGACGAAGGCGACCGGCGCCTCGCCCGCAGTGCCGCCCATCCATTCGAGGACCAGCAGGCGCGCCGGGCGCACCGAGCCCTGGGCCACACCGAGCAGCGAACCCATGCCGAGATCAGCCATTTCCTTTTCGTCGAGCACGCGGACCTTAAGGCCGCTGCCCGCCACTTTCGCCTCGACGCGGGCGACGAAGGATTCGGGATAGATCACGTTGGCGGGCTCGGTGACGAGTTCGCGGGTGAACGAAACGCCCGCGACGATCGCCTGCTCGACCGCCCAGACCGCCTCGGTGCCTTCCGGCGCGCCGACCACGGCGATGTCCACCAGGCTGGGCTTGGCGTCCTCGGCCAGCTTCGTGCGATAGGTATCCAGGCGCCAGGCGCGCAGCACTGCGCCGAGCAGAACGCCTGCCGCTTCGTCAGCGGAGAGGCCAGCGCCGGTCAGGTCCAGCGTCACGGCGGTCTCGCCCGAGGTCAGGTACTTGCCGACGACGGCCGCGCCCGCGCGCTCGACTGCACCCTTGCGATCCTTCGCATCCGCGGCACCGATCCCGGCCAGCGCCACGCGCACGGCCTTGCCGTCACGCTCGACGAAGCCCTCGAAGAGCTGCCCGGCCTTGCCGGTGAAGCGCGATGCCTTCGCGCCTTCTGCCAGCACCGTTTCGATATCGGCGGGAATCGAATCCTGATTCACGAAGCGGGCGACGAGACGCGCCGGAGCGGCGGCAGCAGCGTCAAGGAACTGGATATTCATGAGATCTCCTGAATCACGTGGGCGAGCGTCGATGTTGTGCGCTTCGCCGCAACAGCGGATTGCAGTTAGGCACAGGCGGTGCGATAGGCAAGTGATGCTCCCTGCCGCGCCGACCTCGCTGCAAGCCCCCGTTCGCCGCTTGCGACCCGTTTCGCTGAGCGTGATGGCCCTTGGAATCGCCGCGCTCGGCATGCCTTCGCTGGCGCTTGCGCAGGACGTCTCGCGTCCCGTCGATACCGGCCCGATCGAGGGTGCGCCGCCCGCCCCGCCCGCTTCGACCGAAGACAACGTGCCGATCGCCTTCGAAGCCGATACGGTGGAATACGACCAGAACGACGAGTTCGTGACCGCCACCGGCAATGTCGTGCTGCGCAAGGACAGGCAGTCCGTCCGCGCCGACAAGGTGACTTGGAACCGCAAGACCGGCCAGATCATGGGCAGCGGCAATGTCCGCATGGTCGATCAGGACGGCAACCAGCTCTACACCGAAAGCGTCGAGCTGACCGACGAGCTGAAGACCGGCATGATGGAAAACCTGCTCCTGGTCATGCGCCAGGGCGGAAGACTGGCCGCCAACAAGGGCGAGCGGATCGCCAACGGCGACGTCGTGCTCCAGCATGCCGCCTATACCGGCTGCGCCGTGGAAAACGACCAGGGCTGCCCCAAGAAGCCGACCTGGCGCGTCGTCGCCAAGACGGTGGTCTATAGCGAAACCCAGAACCGGGTGCGTTTCAGCGATGCCCGGCTCGAACTGTTCGGCGTCGTCCAGCTGCCGCTGCTGGGCCTTTCGGTCAGCACCAACGGCGGCGCGGTATCCGGCTTCCTGGTCCCCGACTTGCGGTCGAGCCCGTCTAACGGCATCGAAGTTGCGCAGTCCTACTACTGGAAGATCGCGGAGAACCGGGATCTCACCGGCTCGCTCCACGCCTATACCAAGGCGGCGCCGATGGCCTCGTTCCAGTACCGCGCGCTCACCGACATCGGCGCCTACCAGATCACCGGCTACGCCACGTCGAGCAACCGCATCCCGATCAACAGCACCAACCCGGACCCTAACCGGGAACGTGCCTTCCGCGGCTACATCTTCGCCAACGGCAAGTTCCAGCTCGACGAGAACTGGAGCATCGCCACCTCGATCCGCCGCGCCACCGACCGCACATTCGTGCGCCGCTACGACATCTCGCGCGACGATCGCCTGCGTTCGTCGGTCGAAGTGGAGCGGATCGACCAGGACAGCTATTTCTCGTTTGCGGGCTATGCCACGCAGACCCTGCAATCGAGCCGTGACCAAGGGCAAATCCCGGTCGCCTTCCCGGTGATCGACTATCGCCACCGCTTCGACGAATCGATTCTGGGCGGCAAGATCGATACCCAGGTGAACACCATGGGCATCACCCGCGTGGACGGCCAGGACACCCAGCGCGCCTTCGCCAGCACCCAGTGGTCGCTGCGCAAGCTTACCGGCATGGGCCAGGAAGTGACGCTGACCGGCCTCGTACGCGGCGACGTCTACCATTCCGACCAGAACGACCTTACCCCGACGGTGCTCTACCAGGGCCAGGAAGGCTGGCAGACCCGCGCCATCGCACTGGCCGCGGTGGACGTGAAATGGCCGCTGATCGGCCAGGTCTTCGGCGGCAGCCAGGTCCTCACCCCGCGCGTCCAGCTGGTCGCCACGCCCCGCGTCAAGAACCTGGCGATTCCCAACGAGGATTCGCGCGCCATCGAGCTTGAGGATTCCAACCTCTTCGCACTCAACCGCTTCCCCGGCTACGACCGCTTCGAGGACGGGGTGCGCTTCACTTACGGCTTCGACTGGATGTTCGAGCGCCCGCGCTGGCGCATCAAGTCCACGATCGGCCAGTCGGTGCGCCTGAGCAACAAGCCCTCGATCCTGCCCGACGGCACCGGCCTTGCCAGCAAGACTTCCGACATCGTCGGCCGCACCGAAGTGCGTTACCGCAACTTCTTCAACATCATCCACCGCTACCGCGTGGACAAGGACACGCTGGCGGTCCGCCGCAACGAATTCGACATCTCGCTGGGCAACAACCAGACTTACCTCGAATTCGGCTATACCAAGCTGAACCGCGACATCTCGATGGATATCGAGGACTTGAAGGACCGCGAGGAAGTCCGCGCCGCCGGGCGCGTGGCCTTTGCGAACTACTGGTCGCTATTCGGCTCCGCCGTGGTCAACCTGACCGACCGCGTCGAGGACCCGACTTACGGTTCGGACGGTTTCCAGCCCCTGCGTTCGCGCCTGGGCATGGCTTACGAGGACGACTGCCTCCAGATCTCCTTCACCTGGCGGCGCGACTACGTGACCTTCGGCGATGCCCGCAAGGGCAACTCCTTCCAGCTGGGCTTTGCGCTCAAGAACATCGGTGCATGGTGATGCGGCGATGAAGAGGAAGGTTCAGGACACCAGGATTTAGGACGCTCGGCACTGGCACTTGGGACTGGCACTTGGGACTCTGGGCCAAAGCGGCTATCGGACGTGCTCAGTTTCGGTTAAGCCGCGTGCCGACATAGGCCGGGAAGCGTCCCTCGGCGAAATTTCCATCGAGCGGCATCGGCCGTGCGGGTCGAATACGGGATATAGGTCAAGGTGAAAGCAATCCAACGCAACACGTTCATCAAGCGCGCCGCCTTTGCGTGCGGCGCCCTGGTTGCCTGCGGTACAGGGGCGGCGACGCTTTCTGCTCCGGCCGCCTTCGCCCAGTCGGCCCCACAGGGCGAGATCGTCATTCCTGACGATGTGAAGATCTTCGGCAACGACAATCCCAACCTGCGCCGCGCCACGGCAGTGGTAAACGGCGCGGTCATCACCGGCACCGACGTAGACCAGCGCCTCGCCCTGATCCTTGCCGCCAACCAGGGCAAGATCAGCGAAGAGGAACAGAAGCGCCTGCGCCTGCAGGTGCTGCGCAACCTGATCGACGAAACGCTCCAGATCCAGGAAGCCAAGGCTGCCGAAGTCTCGGTGGACGATGCCGAGATCGAACAGTCCTACGCCCGCGTTGCGGCGCAGAACTTCAACCAGAACACCCAGGCGATGGACGCCTATCTCAAGCGCGTCGGTTCCTCGCCGGATTCGCTCAAGCGCCAGATCCGCGGCGAGCTTTCCTGGCAGCGCCTGCTCCAGCGCAACGTCCAGCCCTTCATCAACGTCTCCGACGATGAAGTGAACGAAGTGATCGACCGCCTCAAGGCGTCGAAGGGCACCGAAGAGTATCGCCTCGGCGAGATCTATCTGGCCGCCACTCCGGAAACCGAGCAGCAGGTTGAAGGCAACGCCAACCAGATCATGCAGCAGCTCCGCCAGGGCGGCAGCTTCGTGGCCTATGCCCGCCAGTATTCGCAGGCCTCCACCGCATCGGTCGGCGGCGACCTCGGCTGGGTCCGCCTCGGCCAGCTTCCCGGCGAGGTTGCTACAGCCGTGCGCGACATGCAGCCCGGCCAGCTCGGCGGCCCGATCGCCATTCCGGGCGGCTACGACATCGTCTACCTGATCGACAAGCGCCAGGTGCTTACCGCCGATCCGCGCGACGCCGTGCTGGCCCTCAAACAGATCTCGATCGAGTTCCCCAAGGGCCTCTCCGAGGCGCAGGCCAATGCCAAGGCGGAAAGCTTCGCCAAGACCATCCAGACCGCCAAGGGCTGCGGCGATGTCGACAAGGTGGCCGCCACCATCGGCGCCCAGGTCGTCGCCAACGACCAGGTCAAGGCGCGCGACCTGCCGGGGCCGATCCAGTCGTCGATCCTCAACCTCTCGCCGGGTGAGACCCTGCCGCCGTTCGGTTCGCTGACCGAGGGCGTGCGCATCCTCATGCTCTGCGGCCGCGACGATCCGCAGGTCGATTCCGGCCCGAACTTCGAGCAGGTCATGGCCCAGCTCGAAGACGACCGCGTCAACAAGCGCGCGCAGATGTACTTGCGCGACCTTCGCCGCGACGCGGTGATCGAATACAACTGACGAGTGAGGGCGGCGCATATGGCGGCCAAAACCGACGGCGCGCCGCCCCTCGCGGTTTCGCTCCCGGCAATAGCACCACTGGCCGTTTCGCTGGGCGATCCGGCCGGCGTCGGCCCTGAACTGTTCGCGCAGGCCTGGGCGGATCGCCGCGAGGCGGGCCTTGCCCCGTTCTTCGCGGTCGGCGGGGCGCAAGTGCTGGTGGCCGCCGCGCGAAGCCGGGGCATCGATCTGCCGATCGCCCGCATCGCCGCCCCCGCCGAAGCGGCGGCTGTGTTCGACAGCGCCTTTCCCGTCCTGGGCGACGAGGATGCCCAGCCCTCTTTCGGCCAGCCCGATGGCGACGGCGCGGCCCTTGCCCTCCATTCCCTGACCCGCGCTGCCGCGCTTGCCCTGTCGGGCGAAGCGGGCGCCATCGTCACCGGCCCGATCGCCAAATCGAAGCTGGCAGAGATCGGCTTCGTCCAGCCCGGACAGACCGAGTTTCTCGCAGATGCCTGCGGCGTGCCCCATACCGACGCGGTGATGATGCTGGCAGGACCGAACCTGCGCACGGTGCCGCTGACGGTTCACGTCGCCCTGTCCGCCGTCCCCGCCCTGCTCACCCGTGAACTGATCGAGCGCAAGGCCCGCATCGTCGCCGCCGCGCTCGCGCGCGATTTCGGCCTCTCGCCCGCACGTATCGCCATTACCGGTCTCAACCCACATGCTGGAGAGGACGGCCGCATGGGCCGCGAGGAAATCGATACGATCGCCCCGTCCATCGCCGCCCTTGCCGGTGAAGGTCTGGCCGTGACCGGCCCTCACCCCGCCGACGCCCTGTTCGCCGCGCATGAGCGGGAAAAGTTCGACGTGGCACTCTGCATGTACCACGATCAGGCGCTGATCCCGATCAAGACGCTGGATTTCGACGCCGGGGTCAATGTCACGCTCGGCCTGCCGATCGTGCGCACCTCGCCCGATCACGGCACCGCTTTCGGAATTGCCGGAAAGGGCGTGGCCAGCGCCGGCGCCACGATTGCCGCCCTGCGCATGGCCGGGGACTGCGCCTCGCGCAGGCTGCTTACGGAGAAAACCGCATGACTGCCGATCTCCCGCCCCTGCGCGAGGTCATCGCCCGCCACGGGCTTTCCGCCTCGAAGGCGCTCGGGCAGAATTTCCTGTTCGACGAACAACTGCTGGACCGGATCGCCGCCATTCCCGGCGGGCTCGAAGGCCGCAATGTCTTGGAAGTCGGCCCCGGCCCCGGCGGCCTCACCCGCGCCCTGCTGCGCGCCGGTGCCACGGTGACCGCCATCGAGATGGACCGCCGCTGCCTGCCCGCACTGGCGGAAGTGGAAGCGGCCTTCCCCGGCAAGCTCAAGGTCATCGAAGGGGATGCGATGAAAATCGCCCCCGCCGACTTGTTCGACGGGCCCTATGCGGTCGTCGCCAACTTGCCCTACAATGTCGGCACCGCGCTGTTTACCGGCTGGCTTTCCGGCGAAACCTGGCCGCCGCAATGGTCGTCGCTGACGCTGATGTTCCAGGAGGAAGTCGCCCGCCGCATCGTGGCCGAGCCGGACACGTCCGCCTATGGCCGCCTTGCCGTGCTGGCGCAGTGGCGCTCGAAGTCCAGGCTAGCGATGAAAGTCCATCGCAGCGCCTTCACGCCGCCGCCCAAGGTCATGTCGGCAATCGTCCACGTCGTTCCGGGCGAGGCCCCGGAGGGCGTGTCCATGCGCGTGCTGGAACGCGTGACGGAAGCCGCCTTCGGCCAGCGCCGCAAGATGCTGCGGCAGAGCCTGAAAGGCGTACCGGGCGCGCTCGATGCGCTGGAAAAGCTGGGTATCGATCCGCAGCGACGTGCGGAAACGCTTTCGGTGGCCGAATTCGTGAGCGTGGCGCGCGAACTGACGCCCCAAAAATAGCTCTGCGTCCCCAAGGTCAGCGACCTTGGGGTATGCCCTACTCGCCGGAAATCTGCTGCGATGCGGGTGCCGCCTGATCGCCGGCACCGAGATCGGGCTTCGCAAGCTGGCCCGCCACCCAGATCGCCACGGCAACGCCGAGCACCATCAGCGCGAACTGGATCATCCGCCCCGCCCACGGTCCATCGGACGCCAGAAGCCCGGCGATACCGCGATCGCGCGGGAAACGCAGGGCTTCCGCCGCCAAGGCAACCGGTAGCGGTTCACCTGTCTCAGAAGAATCGCGCGCGGCGCGCCGGAGATCCAGACGCACCACACGCGCGGGTTCATTCGAGCTTGCAACAGCACCATCCGGCCCGTCATTCGACGGCGTAGCTGGCAGGTCGTGCCCGTGGGCACGGTCAACATTATGTCTCTTCAACGCCGGGCCCCCCTAGCGAACAATCCTTTGAATAGTGCTTTGGGGGCGATAGATCAAATTAAAGTTAATGCGAGAGTCAGACTTCCGCAAAAATCCGGCCTGCCGCCACGGCCTCCTTCTTGCGGCGGCGCCAGGCATGGAGCAACGGCTCGGTATAGCCGCTCGGCTGCTCGGTGCCCTTGAAAACCAGGTCGCAGGCGGCACGGAAGGCGAAGGACGTGTCCCAGTTTCCGGCCATCGGTTCATAGAGCGGGTCGCCAAGGTTCTGGGCATCGACACGCTCCGCCATGCGCCGGAGCGAATCCATGACTTGGTCCTGCGAACAGACGCCGTGAAGCAGCCAGTTCGCCAGGTGCTGGCTCGAAATCCGCAGCGTCGCACGGTCCTCCATCAGGCCGACGTCGTCGATATCGGGAACCTTGGAGCAGCCGACGCCTTGGTCGATCCAGCGAACGACGTAGCCCAGCAGCCCTTGCGCATTGTTGTCGAGTTCCTCGCGAATCTCTTCCTCCGACCAGTTCACGCCGTCCGCCAGCGGCACTTGCAGAAGCAGGTCGAGGCCGGGAACCTCGGCACCCGCCATCTCTTCCCTGAGCGCGAACACGTCGACCTCGTGATAATGCATCGCATGGAGCGTCGCCGCGGTGGGAGACGGCACCCAGGCCGTATTGGCGCCGGTACGGGGATGCGCGATCTTCTGTTCCAGCATGTCGCGCATCCGGTCCGGCGCGGCCCACATGCCCTTGCCGATCTGCGCGATGCCGGAAAGCCCGTGGCGCAGGCCAATCGCGACATTGCGCGTCTCGTAAGCCGCGATCCAGGTCGATCCCTTGATCGCGTTCTTGCGGATCATCGGCCCTGCCCGCATCGAAGTGTGGATCTCGTCGCCGGTACGGTCCAGGAAGCCGGTGTTGATGAAGACGATGCGGTCCTTCACGGCGTGGATGCAGGCGGCAAGATTGGCGGAAGTCCGCCGTTCCTCGTCCATGACCCCGACCTTGACGGTATGGCGCGGCAACCGGAGCAGGTCCTCGACCGCATCGAACAGGTCATTGGTAAAGGCGCATTCCTCCGGCCCGTGCATCTTCGGCTTGACGATGTAGATCGATCCTTCGCGGCTGTTGCCGAAGCGGCCCAGCCCCTTGACGTCCTGCACCGAAATGGCGCTGGTCAGCACCGCATCCATGATGCCTTCGGGAATTTCCGAGCCATCCGGCAACAGTATCGCCGGATTGGTCATGAGATGGCCGACATTGCGCACGAACAGCAGGCTGCGGCCCGGCAGCGTGAGCACTTCGCCCGAAGGCGTGGTGACGGTCCTGTCGGATGCCAGTTCCCGCGTCTGCGCCCGACCGTGTTTTTCGAAACTGTCGGTCAGATCGCCGCGAATCACGCCCAGCCAGTTCCGATAGGCTGCCAGCTTGTCCTCGGCGTCGACGGCCGCGACCGAGTCTTCCAGGTCGACGATCGTCGTGAGCGCCGCTTCAAGCACGATATCGGCAATCCCGATCCGATCCGAACGGCCCACGTCGCTGGCGGGATCGACGACGATCTCTATTCCCAGCCCGTTCGAGCGATAGAAACGTCCGACACGGGTGTCCCCGACATATTGCGAGGGATCCGCCAAAACGGCGTCGAAGCTGGCCAGATCGGCCCAGCTGCCCGATGCCAGCGGCAGGGCCTCGTCCAGAAAACGGCGGCCCTGCGCGATGACGGCAGCGCCGCGCGCGGCGTCATATCCCTTCCCCGCTACCGCAGGGGCATCCAGCGCGTCCGTGCCATAGAGCGCATCGTAGAGGCTGCCCCACCGCGCATTGGCCGCGTTGAGCAGGAACCGGGCATTGAGCACCGGAACGACGAGTTGCGGCCCCGCCATCGCCGCGATTTCGGAATCGACACCGCGGGTGGCGATCGCGAAATCGCCGGGCTCGGGGACGAGATAGCCGATCTCGCGCAGAAAAGCCTGGTATTCGGGCTGTTCGAGGGGCTTCCCCCGCCGTTCGTCATGCCAGCCATCGATCTGCGCCTGAAGCGCGTCGCGCCGCGTCAGCAAGGCCCGGTTGCGCGGCGCCAGTTCAACTACGAGCGCTGCAAATCCGGCCCAGAACCCAACCGAGTCCTGCCCGATCGGCGGCAGAACCTGCTCCTCGACGAAACGCGCCAGCGCGGCATCGACCAGAAGGCCCGAACGTTCAATTCTGTCGGTCATTTATCCTCGCATTCCGTGCGCGCACACAAGATCTACGCGCGCGATCGTGACATCTGTTTCAAGATTGTCCTGGGGAGGAATGCGCATTCTATGCCCCAAGCGACATCGCTTGGCAAATCCGAAAAGACCAGCGCGGCCCTTCAGCGGTTGGGGCGAGAAGCGCTTCGTCCCAGATTGGCACCACGTCGGACCAGCTTACACCTTGCGTCGGAAAGACTTACAGAGAAAACTCCCCCCACCCACGACCGCTCGGGAACAGGCGGCGCCGTGGGCTGTTGCCTCTCATGCGGGGGCGATTTTGCGTGCTGGAAGGACTAAAAATGCTTCGCAGGATCAGCCGCCTTTTCGTGATCAAGACCCGCTGGGAAGCGTTCATGATCATCTATGCCCTCGCCCTCGGCGCGGTGGAGCGTGGCAGCGCCTACCTCACCCGCTTTCCGGGCTTTGGCGGAAAACTGCTGTTCCTGGCCTGCACCGGCGCGGTCTTCATGGCCGGCGCCAAGATCCTCGATTGCCTGAAGTTCGAACAGGCCCAGCAGGAAGCCGCGGCAAGGGAAGCGACAACCGCATCCGAAGCGGAGCAAATACGCGGCGCGACAGCCGACAGCGCCTGATCGTCCCGAAACAGGCCGATCTATGTTCAACGATGGGGAAAGGTGGGGTGTTTCTGTTGCAAGGTACACCCCGGACCCCTGGAATCCCTTCTGTTGCCCGGTGGGTCCAACCGCGCTTTAGCTTTGTAACTTCAGGGCGTTAGCCCCTAGAATTACGCGGCGAGAGCGAGTGCTTCGTTGTCGTTGGCACTTGTGAGTTTTGAGCCTTGAACGGGTTACTCAGCCCGAATGAAAACACCGCTTTTCAACACACGTCGATCCTAGTTCGGCCCCGTCATCACCCCTGCGACAACAGGGTTGTCCGGCCGAAGGCAGGACGGGTGATGGTGGAGCCGCCGGGTACCGCCCCCGGGTCCGCTGTGCCTATTATACGGCGCAGTTTATCATCATAGCCGGTCGAAACCGGCGAGATCTCATATAGGGTGTCGCGCGGAAATGAAAAGGGGCGGGATATGCCCCGCCCCTTCCTCGCTGTCAGAACCCTGTGGAACAATTCACCGCTGCTTGAGCGTATCCCGGATTTCCGAGAGCAGTTCCACCTCGGTCGGCCCCTTGGGCGCATCTTCCTTCTTCGGCAGCAGGCGGTTGGCCTGGCGCACTATCAGGAAGATCACGAAGGCGAGAATCAGGAAGTTGATGATTGCGGTGAGGAATGCGCCGTAGCCGAACATGGCCACGCCCGCCGCCTTGAGACCGGCGTACGTCATCGGCCCGGTGTAACCGGCCGGAATGGTGCCGAGCACCACGAACTTGTTGCTGAAATCGATACCGCCGGTGATGAGGCCGATGAACGGCATGATCACGTCATCCGTAAGCGACGCCACGATCTTGCCGAAAGCGGCGCCGATGATCACACCGACGGCAAGGTCCAGCACGTTGCCGCGCGCGATGAAAGTCTTGAATTCCTGAAGCATGGGTCGTTTCCCCTCGATCCTGTGCGATCCATATCGATCGGGCCATCTCTGGCCATTCGTGGCTCTGGAGACCTGCCACATCGTCGTTTAGCTAACAATCGGTTGCGGCAATAAGTTGCAACGCGACATGTCCTTGAACCGGACCGGGCGACTGCTATCTATCTGGGCAACAGGCGGGGCTCATCGCTCCTGCCGATCAGGAGGATCTCGCATGTCCCTTTCCAACCTGGCCCGCAAGAGCCGCGCGGTGCTGGCCCTTGCCGCCGCACTGTCGCTGGCAGCCTGCGGCTTCAACTCGGTTCCGACCAAGCAGGAAGCCGCCAAGGCCAAGTGGGCCGACGTGCAGGCCGCCTTCCAGGAACGCGCCAACCTCGTTCCCAACCTTGCCGCTGTCGCCAAGGGTGCTGCCACGCAGGAAAAGGAAATCCTCACCGGCGTGGTCGAGGCGCGCGCCAAGGCCACCTCGATCCAGCTGACCGCGGACGATCTCAACGACCCGGCCAAGATGCAGCAGTTCCAGGCCGCACAGGGCCAGCTCGGCCAGAGCCTCTCGCGCCTGCTGGTCAGCGTCGAGCGTTATCCCGAGCTCAAGTCGATCGTGAACTACCAGATGCTCCAGACCCAGCTCGAAGGTCAGGAAAACCGCATCCGCATTTCCGTGCGCGACTACAACGCGGCCGTGCAGGACTATAACACCGAAGTCCGCACGTTCCCGACGATGATCGGCGCCAAGCTGCGCGGTGCGGACCCGCTGGTTCCCTATCAGGCGACCACGCCGGGTGCCGAAAACGCGCCGAGCCTCGAAGGCAAGATCTGATAACGTGACCCGCTTCCGGGCCGTTCTGGCGGCCGTTCTCCTGGCGTTCGGCGCGCTGCTTGCCCAGCAGGCAGTCGCCGCGCCCACCTTCCCGAAGCTGACCGGCCGCGTCGTCGACGATGCGAACGTGATCCCGGACGACGTGGAGGCACGCCTCAACGGCAAGCTTGAGGCGCTGGAGAAGAATTCCGGCCGCCAGCTCGTGGTCGTCACGCTCCCCAGCCTGCAAGGCTACGAGATTTCCGACTACGGCTACCAGCTCGGCCGCGCCTGGGGCATCGGCCAGAAGGGCAAGAACAGTGGCGCGATGCTGATCGTCGTGCCCAGCGAGCGCAAGCTGAGGATCGAGGTCGGCTACGGCCTCGAACCCATCCTGACCGATGGGATGAGCTTCCTCATCATCAACAACGATATCGTTCCCCGCTTCAAGGCGAACGACATCGCCGGCGGGATCGAGGCCGGCACCGACGCACTCGTCAAGCAGCTCACCCTGCCCCAGGAAGAAGCGCAGAAAGTGGCGGCAGAAGCCGATGCCGCGCGCAAGCAAGGCAGCGGCGGCGGCTTTCCGATCGGCACCATCATCTTCATCCTGATCATCGTCTTCTTCGTGGTCCTGCCCATGATCAACGAGGCGCGCGGCGGCGGCAGGCGGCGGGGCGGCTTCGGCGGCCCGATCATCTGGATGCCCGGCAGCTTCGGCGGCGATGACGACGACCATTGGGGCGGCGGTGGCGGCTGGGGTGGCGGCGGAGGTTTCGGCGGTGGAGGCGGCTTCTCGGGCGGCGGCGGCAGCTTCGGCGGCGGCGGCGCGAGCGGCAGCTGGTAAGGGGAGAGACAATGGCAAAACCCGTATATCTCTCCGCCGAGGATCACGAGCGCCTCAGCGCCGCCGTGGGCGAGGCCGAGATGCACAGCGCCGGAGAGATCGTCACCGTGCTGGCCGATCGTTCGGACGGCTATACCGATGTGGCCCTCGCCTGGTCGGCCATTATCGCCTTCCTCGCCCTGGGCGCGCTGGTAATCGCGCCCGATTTCTACATGGGGCTCTACGACAGCCTTCTGGCTGACTGGGGGCACGAATGGACCCCGCGCATGATCCTGGGCCTTGCGGGCGGCGTGGCGGCGATCAAGTTCGGCGCCATGCTGCTTCTGCAGCTCTGGCCGCCGCTCAAGTTCTGGCTCGTCCCGGCCCGGATCAAGACCATGCGCGTCCACGCCCATGCCGTCCGCGCCTTTCGCATCGGTGCGGAGCAGCGCACCACCGGGCGCACGGGCGTGCTCATCTACCTTTCCATGCGCGAACATCGCGCCGAGATCGTCGCCGACCGTGCCATCGCCGCCAAGGTCGACCCGCAAGTCTGGGGCGATGCCATGACCGCCATGCTCGCCCATGTCGGCAAGGGCCGCATCTGTGACGGCATGGTCGTGGCCGTCGGCAAAGTCGGCGCGATCCTTTCCGAACACTTCCCGCGCGCCGATGACGACGTGAACGAACTTCCCGACAGGCTGATCGAGATATGAGCGATACCACCACCCTGCCCCCCGATGCCGACGCGCCCGACGAGGTCATGTGGCAGGGCCGCTTCATCACCACCCGCAAGCGCGGCCGCTGGGAATATGTCAGCCGCGCACGCGGCATTCGCGCCGCCGTGATCCTGGCAATCGATGCCGAAGACCATGTCATCCTCGTCGATCAGTACCGCGTACCGCTGGGCAAGCGCTGCATCGAGCTGCCCGCCGGTCTCGTCGGCGACCATGAAGACAGTGCCGACGAGGACGCCATGGTCGCGGCCGCACGGGAGCTGGAAGAGGAAACCGGCTACCGCGCGGGCCGCATGGAAAACCTTGGCGAATTCTTCTCCTCGCCCGGCATGGTCAGCGAAAGCTTCACCTTGTTCCGCGCCCACGATCTGGTGAAGACAGGCGAAGGCGGCGGCGTGGACAGCGAGGATATCGTCGTCCACCGCGTTCCCCTCGCCGGGATCGAACAGGCGATCGCGGACTGGCGGGCGGAAGGCTACGCCATGGACGTGAAACTGCTCATGCTTCTGGGCGCGCGGCTGCTCGGCTGAGATGCGCACGCACTTTGGCGTCTGCCAGCGCAAGCGGCGCTACGCCAGCGAGGCGGAAGCGCTGGAGGCAGCAGCGAAGGCGGCCGTGACCTTGCGCCCCTACCGCTGCGCGCTTTGTCGGCAGTTTCATCTGACCGGCAGGACCAAGGGGATGCGCGTGCCTCGGTTCGTGCTGGACAGGAAGAAGGAAGAGGAAGGCAGGGGAGCATAGCCCCCTGCCCCTCGCGCCAGTTTCATCTTCACAGCGTCGTGAAGATGGCCCCGAAGTCCTTGCCGCCGTTGCCTGCCTCGACGAAGGCCTCGTAGATCTTCGTCGCGTGCTCGCCCATCGGCACAGTGGCGCCGGAGCTTGTCGCGCCCGCCATTGCCAGCCGCAGGTCCTTCAGCATCAGGGCCGAGGCAAAGCCGCCTGCATAGCCGTTGTCCGCAGGGCTGGTCGCGCCCACGCCGGGCATCGGCGTATAGTCGTTGAGCGACCAGCAGTAGCCGGTGGCTTTCGAACTGATCTCGTAAAAGGTCTGCGGATCGAGACCTGCCTTCTCCGCCAGGGCCAGCGCCTCGCAAGTGCCGATCATGTGGATCGCCAGGAGCATGTTGTTGCACATCTTGGCGACCTGCCCCGCGCCGGTTTCTCCGGCATGGATCACGGCCTTGGCCATGGGCTCCAGCACGGCTTTCGCGCGGGCGAACACCGCATCGCTGCCGCCGACCATGAAGGTCAGGGTGCCCCCATTCGCCGCCGCGATCCCGCCCGAGACAGGCGCATCAACCATCTCGTAACCCGCCGCCTGCGCCAGTGCGACCACTTCGCGCGCGGTTTCGAGGTCGATGGTCGAGCAATCGAGAAGCAGCGCGCCTTCGGGCGCATGGCCGAAGACTTCGGCAGTGTAAACCGACCGCACGATCGCCCCGTTCGGCAGCATGGTGACGACGGCATCGGCGCCCTCGACCGCCTCGGGAACGGCGGAGAAAGTGGCGCAGCCGTGCTCCGCGGCCTTGGCGAGGGCTTCGGCGGACAAGTCGAAGGCGCGAACTTCGTGGCCCGCCTTCGCGAGATTGGCAGCCATGCCGCCGCCCATGTTGCCGAGGCCGATGAAGGCAATTTTCATGACATTCTCTCCCAGGTTTTCGTGCAGGCCCAGATTTCTCTCCAGGCAAAGCCCGTCATTCCGGCAAGGACCGGAACCGGAGCCGTTACTTCACTCTGCACAATGGAGCGGACGACACATCGCGGCATCGCCCGGCGGATGGCGTCAGCGCCCCTTCCAGACCCCCGGCCGCTTCTCCACGAAGGCGGCCATGCCCTCGGCCTTGTCCTCGGTGGCCGTCAGCACCTGGAACATCCGGCGTTCCATGACGAGGCCGGTATCGAGCGTCGTCTCGAAGGCGAGATTGACCATTTCCTTGTTCATCGTCGCGGCCAGCGGCGGCATTCCGGCGATGGCCTCCGCCGCCTTCAACGCCTCTTCCAGCAACTGGTCGAGCGGCACCACGCGGCTGACGAGGCCGGCCCGCTCGGCTTCGGCGGCATCCATCATCCGCCCGGTAAGGCACATGTCCATGGCCTTGGACTTGCCGACCGCGCGCGTAAGCCGCTGCGATCCGCCCATGCCGGGAGCGACCCCCAGCTTGATCTCGGGCTGGCCGAACTTAGCGTTTTCAGAGGCGATGATGAAATCCGCCATCATCGCCAGTTCGCAGCCACCCCCCAGCGCGAAGCCGTTCACCGCCGCGATCCAGGGCTTGCGGGTGGTCTTGACGATCTGGCTGGTCCAGCCCGCGAAGAAGTCCTCGGAATAGAACTCCGCGCCAGGCTTGTCGGCCATTTCCTTGATGTCGGCACCGGCCGCGAAGGCCTTTTCTCCCGAACCGGTGATCACTGCGCAGCCTTGCGAGGGATCAGCCTCGAAAGCGGCGAAAGCCTTGATGAGATCGTCCAGAACCTTCGAATTCAGAGCATTGAGCGCCTGCGGCCGGTTCAAGGTGATGAGTGTGACGCGGCCCTTCTGCTCGACCAGGATCGTCTCGTAGCTCATAAAGGCTTCCATTCCTCTTCTGGGGCGAGCGGCGCGAAGATCGCATCCAGCATCGCATCGGTGACGCCTTCGGGCGCCGGGGGATTCCATTTCGGCGCATTGTCCTTGTCGACGATCACCGCGCGCACGCCTTCCGCGAAGTCCGGCAGGACCAGCACGCGGCTGGCGATCCGGTACTCCATCGCCATGTTCTGCGCGAAATTGTCGAGGGTCAGCGACGTGGCAAGCTGGCGCAGCGAGACCTTGCAGGCCTGCGGGCTCTTGATGCGCAAGGTGGCGAGTTCGCGCGCGGCCCATTCGCTGTCGTCGCTTTCCAGCGAGGCGAGCACCTGTTCCAGCGTATCGAAGGCGAAGTGCCTGCGGATCTGCGCGGCATGGCCTGCGATCTTCGCTTCGCCGGGCTTTACCGAAAGCGCGCCGAGCACGCCGCCGATTTCATGCCCGGCGGCGATCCGGCGCTTGGCCTCGGGCAGCGCCTCGCTCGGCAGGTAATGGGTGGCGAGGCCTGCCCAGAGGCATTCCGCGCCGTCGAGCCGCGCGCCGGTCAGCGCGAGGAACTGGCCCAGCCGCCCGTCCAGCCGGGACAGATACCAGCCGCCGCCGACGTCGGGAAACAGGCCGATGCCTGTTTCCGGCATGGCGAAGCGGGTATGCTCGGTCGCCACGCGGAACTGCGCGGGCTGCGAGATACCGACGCCGCCGCCCATGGTGATCCCGTCCATGAACGCCACGACCGGCTTGCCGTAAGTGAAAAGCTGGTGGTTGAGCCGGTACTCCGCCAGGAAGAACCGGCCCCCTTCCGCGCCGTGGTCTTCCAGTGCCGAACGGCGCAGCAGGTTGATGTCCCCGCCGGAGCAGAACCCGCGCCCTTCGCTATGCTCGATCATCACGGCCTTCAGCTCGTCATCACCGGCCCATCCGGCCAGCAATGCGCTCATCGATTCGCACATGCCGAGCGTCAGCGCGTGGATCGCCTTGGGGCGGTTGAGCGAGATCACCCCCGCCACGCCCTCACGGCGATCGAGGATTTCCGCGGCCTGGGTCTCTGCGGGCAAAGTATCGGTGGTCATGTCCTCTGGCCCCTTACTTGAGGAGGTCGCGGCCGATGATCATCCGCATGACCTCGTTGGTGCCTTCGAGGATACGATGGACGCGAAGGTCGCGCCAGAACCGCTCGATGGGATAGTCGCGAAGATAACCGTATCCACCGAACAACTGGAGCGCGCGGTCGACCACCGAGGAACCGGTGTCGCTGGCCATCATCTTGGCCATGGCAGCGAAACGGGTCTTGTCGGGAGAGCCGGCGGTGACCTTGGCAGCGGCAAGATAGAGCAGCGCGCGGGCCGCCTCCAGTTCCGCCGCCATTTCGGCAAGACGGAACTGGGTGTTCTGGAATTCCGCGATCGGCTGGTCGAACTGCCTGCGATCCTTCACATATTGCACCGCCTCGTCGAGGCAGCGCTGCGCCCCGCCGAGCGAGCAGGCGCCGATGTTGAGGCGGCCGCCGTCCAGCCCGGCCATGGCGAACCTGAAGCCGTCGCCCTCGGCGCCGACACGGTTCTCCGCCGGGATCCGCGCGTCCTCGAAGATCACCTGCGCGGTGGGCGACGCATTCCAGCCGAGCTTCTTCTCGGGCGCGCCGAAGGAGACTCCGGGCGTATCCTTGTCCACCACGAAGCAGGAAATCCCCCGCGACTTGTGCTCGCCGGTGCGGGCCATGACGACATAGACATCGTTATAGCCGCCGCCCGAGATGAACTGCTTGGTGCCGTTCAAGACATAGTGATCGCCATCGAGGCGCGCGGTGGTCTTGAGCGCTGCGGCGTCGGAGCCGGAACCCGGCTCGGTCAGGCAATAGGAGCCGATCTTCTCCATCGAACAGAGATCGGGAAGATAGCGATCCTTGAGCTGCTGGTCCCCGAAGCTGTCGATCATCCAGGCGACCATGTTGTGGATCGAGATATAGGCGCTGGTCGCCGGGCAGCCGTAGGACATGGCCTCCATGATCAGCGCCGCGTCGAGCCGGCCAAGGCCGATCCCGCCGCTTTCCTCCGACACGTAGATCGCGCCGAAGCCCAGTTCGCCCGCCGCCTTCCATACGTCTACCGGATAGTGGTGCTTCTCGTCCCACTCGGCGGCATAAGGGGTGATGCGGTCTGCGGTGAACTTGCGTGCGGTCTCCTGGATCGCAAGCTGGTCCTCGGTCAGGCCAAACTGTTCAGTCATCCTAGTCCCTGTCAGGTAAGCGGCCCCCTCAGGAGCACTTGGTATATGTAAGCGTGCCCGGCATGGCATCCGGTCCCGTATCCTTGCGGATCAATGTCTTGCCGCCGTCAGGCGAGGAGAGCGCGACGTCAAGGTTCCAGCTCTGACCTTCCCCGGAGAAGGCGAACGCGCCGTCGAGCGCGGAGGCCGAGCCGGACTTGATCGTGCCGAGCTTCGCCACCGATTCATAGAACTTGAGCGTATCGGCGTCGATCGTCAGCAGGCCCTTGGCATCGCCCATGGTGCTGGTGCAATCGGCATCGACGAGACCCCAGCGCCCCTGCAACTGCGCGGGAATGGCGGTGGGTATTGTCTCCGCCGAACCCTGCGCTTCATCGCCAGTCGTGGCCGTCTCCACAGGCGCCGGCACCGCCGTGGGGGTGTCCGTGGGCTTTGCCGGCTCCTTCGAGCAGGCCGCCAGGCCCAGGGCAAGCGCGGAGGCGGCCAGGGCCGGTACGAGCTTCGGTAAAAGGGCGTTGCCGATCTTCATCATCAAGCATCCTTCCATAATGCGGGCGTTTCCAGGGAAACACCCGCATTATCAGGCATGTTCCCTCATATCACCCCATGGTCGGAATGATGAAGGCGCTATCGCCCGCACCGCCGTCCGGCCAGCGCTGGGTCACGGTCTTCACCTTGGTCCAGAAGCGCACGCCTTCCATGCCGTACTGGTTGTGATCGCCAAAGGCCGAACGCTTCCAGCCGCCGAAGCTGTGATAGGCCACCGGGACCGGGATCGGCACGTTGACGCCGACCATGCCCACCTGCACGCGGTTCACGAACTCGCGCGCGGCATGGCCATTGCGCGTGAAGATGGCAACGCCGTTGCCGTACTGGTGCTTCGTCGGAAGTTCGACGGCTTCCTCGAAGGTCTTGGCACGGACGATCTGGAGAACCGGACCGAATATCTCTTCCTTGTAGGCGCTCATCTCGGGCGTCACATGATCGAACAGCGACGGGCCGACGAAGAAGCCTTCCTCATAGCCCTGCAGCGAGAAGCCGCGACCGTCTACCACCAGTTCCGCGCCTTCATCGACGCCGGTCTGGATCCAGTTCTCGATCTTCTGCTTGTGGACGGCGGTGACGACCGGGCCGTACTGCGCCTCGGGATCGTTGGAGACGCCCACCTTCAGCTTGTCGATCGCGGCGACCAGCTTTTCGCGCAGGATGTCTGCGGTTTCGTCACCCACGGGAACGGCAACCGGCAGCGCCATGCAGCGCTCGCCCGCCGAGCCATAGGCGGCGCCCATGATGTCGTTGACGGCGTGGTCCATGTCCGCATCGGGCATGACGATCGCGTGGTTCTTCGCGCCGCCCATCGCCTGAACGCGCTTGCCCGCCGCGACACCGCGCGAATAGACGTAGTGCGCGATGTCGGACGAACCGACGAAGCTGACGGCCGCGATGCCCGGATGGTCGAGGATCGCGTCCACCATCTCCTTGTCGCCATGGATCACCTGCAGCACGCCTTCGGGCGCGCCCGCTTCCAGGAACAGTTCGGCGATACGGTTCGGCACCGAAGGATCGCGCTCGGAAGGCTTGAGGATGAAGGTATTGCCCACCGCGACGGCGGGGGCGAACATCCACATCGGGATCATCGCCGGAAAGTTGAACGGGGTGATGCCCGCGCCCACGCCCAGCGGCGCGCGCAGCGAATAGACGTCGATGCCGGGACCGGCGCCTTGCGTGTACTCGCCCTTGAGCATATGCGGGATGCCGCAGCAGAACTCGACCACTTCAAGCCCGCGCTGGATGTCGCCCTTGGCATCGTCCACCACTTTGCCGTGCTCGCTGGCCAGGAGCTCGGCCAGGCTCTGCATGTTCTGTTCGATCAGTTCCTTGAACTTGAACAGCACCCGGGCGCGGCGCTGTGGGTTCATCGCCGCCCACTGGGGCTGGACCGCCTGCGCCGTGGCCACCGCGCGGTCGAGCAGCGCGGCATCGCCCAGCGGAACCTGGGCCTGCACCGCACCGGTGCTGGGGTTGAAGACGTCACCCAGGCGCGCGGCCGAACCGCCGCTTCCGCCGACAACGAGGTGGTCAATCAGGCGCATTCCTCATCCTTTCGCAATCTTTCTCGCAGGCACGCTTCGCGCCCTTTCCACGGTAGGTGGTCCCGCTCCGATTTGCAGGCAAGCTGAAAATACGCCATCGATAACTGCACATTTGCAGCTACGAGGATTACTTTGCCGCGGTGACGATACATTGACGATACCTTCGATCGACTGGAGCGACTACCAGGCCTTCCTCGCCATCGCCCGGGCGGGGCAACTGGCCGGCGCCGCGCGCGCACTCGGCGTCGACCCCACCACAGTGGGCCGCCGCCTGCGCCGCCTCGAAGCCTCGCTGGGCACGGCTCTTTTCGAACAGACCCGCAGCGGCCAGGAATTGACCGAAGCGGGGGAAACGCTGCTTTCCTCGGTCGAGGCCATGGCCAGCGCCGCCGGAAGGATCGCCGAGCAGGCCGATGGCCATGACGGGCTCTACGGCACCTTGCGGATCAGCACGTCCGAAGGGTTCGGTTGCTGGTTCCTGGCCCGCCATATCCCCCGCTTCCAGGCGGCCCATCCGCGCCTTGCCATCGATCTCGTCGCCAGCAGCGGCTTTCTCAGCCCGACCCGGCGCGAGGCGGACGTGGCGGTGATGCTCTCGCGCCCGCGCACCGGCCCGCTGGTGGCGCACAAGCTATCGGACTACACTTTGAGGCTCTATGCCACGCGGGACTATCTCGACGCGCGCGGCACCCCGGCCCGCCCGGCGGACCTGCTCGACGGGCACACCCTGGTCGGCTATATCCCCGACCTCGTCTACTCGCCCGAACTGCGCTATCTCGACGAGATCCAGCCGGGCCTGAAAGCGGCGATCCGTTCGCCCAGCATCACCGCGCAGCACAGCATGATCGCCGGTGGCGGAGGCCTGGGCGTATTGCCCTGCTTCATGGCCGAAACCGACCCGCGCCTGGTTGCCGTCCTGCCCGAAAAGCGCATCGTCCGCAGCTTCTGGTTCGTCACGCACCAGGACATACGCAAGCTCCCGCGCGTAACGGCCTTCCGCCAATGGCTTGACGAAACCGCCGCACGGATGGAGGGGATACTCAAGCCCTGACGCCCGCCCCGATTTTTTCATGGCCGCCTTTTCATGACCGCCTCTTCCATGACAGGATGAACCACCCAGTGACGACAACCACCATCGATCCGGCAGCATTCCGCAAGGTGCTGGGCAGCTACCCCACCGGCGTCTGCGTGATAACCGCGCTCGACGAAGACAGGCCCGCGGGCATGGTGGTCGGTTCCTTCACCTCGGTTTCGCTCGATCCCCCGCTCGTGGGCTTCTTCCCCGATCGCAAGAGCACCTCGTGGCCGCTGATCGAGAAGGCCGGGCATTTCTGCGTCAACGTCATGGCCAGCGACCAGACCGAAGTCTGCCGCGCGGTAACCGCCAGGGGCGAGCAGAAGTTCGTGGGCGTGGATTACATCGTCTCGGATCACAACCTGCCGATCATCAAGGATTCGATCGCCGCCATCGAATGCCGCCTCTATTCGGTGACCGAAGCGGGCGATCACTGGTTTGTCCTGGGCGAAGTCCTGAGCATGGAAGTGGTTCGCGAGGACGATCCCATGCTGTTCCACAAAGGCCGCTACGGCGGTTTTGCCGAACGCATGTAACCTGCCCGCTTGACTCTCGCCGCGCGCGCTGTTCACCCGTTCAGCACAAACGCAGCAGCACCGCGGGAGAGAATTTCATGACACGTTCGCTTGAAGGCAAGGTCGCCGTCGTTACCGGCGGCGGTTCGGGCATCGGACGCGGCATCGCCGTTCGGCTGGCCGAGGACAAGGCCGCCATTGCCGTATGGGATCTCAACCCGGAAGGCGCGGCGGAAACCGTGCGGATGATCGAGGCGGAAGGCGGCAAGGCCATCGCGGTCACGGCCGACTGTTCGGACAAGGCAGCGATCAAGGCCGCCGCCGACGAGACCCGCGCAAGGTTCGGCCCGGTCGCGATCCTCGTCAACAATGCGGGCATCGCCCCCTTCACGCCCTTCCTCGATATCGAGGATGACGAATTCGACAAGGTGATCCGCATCAACCTCAAGGGCCCCTGGCTGGTCACCAAGGAGATCGTGCCCGACATGCTGGCGGCACAATGGGGCCGGATCATCAACATCACCTCGTCCTCCACCCAGTCCGGTTCCTTCGCGCAAAGCCATTACGTTTCGTCCAAGGGCGGCCTCCTCGGCATGACCAAGGCTCTGGCGATGGAACTGGGCGGCACCGGCATTACCGCCAACATGATCCCACCGGGCTCGATCGACACGCCCATGCTGCGCCAGGCGCCGATCGATGCCGATGCCTACGGCAAGTCCCTGCCCGTCAAGCGGCTCGGTCAGGTCGCAGATATCGCAGCCGCCGCCGCTTTCCTCGCCTCCGAGGAAGCCAGCTACATGACCGGGCAGACGATCAGCACCAATGGCGGCCGGTACATGGGCTCTGCTTGATTTTAGGGTGCGGAAAGGGGATAGGCGCGTTAGCCTCGTCCCCATGACGCAGGACTTCCGCATCGAAACGAACGGCGCAACCCTCTCTGGATGGCGCCGCGAGGGCACCGGCACGCCGCTGGTGCTCGTTCACGGCTTCGGCGGCTCCCGGCACGACTGGGAGCCGGTCATTGCCGAGCTGCCTGCCGACATGGCGCTGATCGCCTACGACCAGCGGGGTTTCGGAGAGTCGCCAGCCGTACCGGGCGAGACCTTCTCGCATGCCGAGGACCTGCTCGCCTTGCTCGATACCCTGGACATCGGGAAAGCCGATCTGTGCGGCCTTTCGATGGGCGGCGGCACCGTTCTCAACTTCGCGCTGAACTGGCCGGAGCGGCTGCGGCGGCTGGTGCTGGTCAGCCCGCTCATGGTCGGCTGGTCATGGAGCGCGGACTGGGTGGAGCGCTGGAAGGCCATCGGCCGCGCGGCCCGAAGCGGCGACATGGCCGCCGCCCGCGAACTCTGGTGGCGCCATCCCCTGTTCGATACCACCCGCCAAAGCCCCTCCGCCGATCGCCTGCGCGCCGGGATCGAGGCCTTTCACGGCAGCCAGTGGGTGGAAGACCTCCAGCGGCCGGAACTGCCCGAAGTCGATCGGCTGACCGCGCTAAGCCGTCCCACGCTTCTGCTGACCGGCAGCCATGACACGCAGGACTTTCGTCTGATGGCTGACCTGATCGCCGGGGCGAGCGACCAGGTCCACCGGGTCGACCATCAGGATGCGGGCCACCTGCTCAATCTCGAACTCCCGGAGACGATCGCCCGCGAGATCGCGGCCTTTCCAAGAGCCTGTTCGAAAAACGCCCAAAAAGGGCATTTTTGAGCGGCACCAGCCCACGCCCCCACCCTACCACCCGCAGGATAATACCGTTGGGTGGTAGGGTGGGGGCGTGGGCTGGTGCCGCAAAATTCGCGTTTCGCGAATTTTCAAACAGACCCCAAGAACTCTCTAGAAACTGTACCGTATTTCCAGACCATAAGTGCGCGGTTCGCCCACGGCAGCGGCATTGTGCCCCAGTGCGGCGGCCAGCGTCATGCCGCCGACGAAATAGGCCTTGTCCGTCAGGTTCTTGGCAAACAGCGCGGCCGAGAAGCCCGATCCCATGATCTTGTTCCAGTCCAGCCTGCCGTTCACCAGCACATAGCCCGGCAGCCTGGTCCCCGGCGCGATCGAATCCGCCGCGTTGGAGAAATACTGCGCGGTCTGGCCGTAGAGATCGCCGCGCAGGGAGACTTCGCCCGCATCCTCACCCACCGGCAGGAACACTTGTGCATAGGCAGTGCCGGAAAACTTCGGCGTATCGCCCACCGGCCCGTAGGAATACGGCGTGCCGAACAGTTCGATCCGGCCATCGGTGAACGTCGCCTTGGTGTAGGCCGCCGAACCTCCGATCTCCAGCCATGCAGCCGGACGAATATTGCCCTGCGCCTCGAAGCCCCAGATCCGTTCCGACGGCACGTTGGCGGTCACCGCGATCGAGGCGAGGCCGCTGGGGCCGTCCGGGTCGGGAAACTCCACGCGCTGCACGTCCTGCACCCATTGGATGAACACGGCGCCGGCAAAGTTGGCCGGGCGGCCCATGACATCGCCCGCGAACTTCAGGCCGCCCTCGATATCCTGCGTATGCTCCGAATTGAACAGGTTGCCGCCATCGGTCGCCGTCGCGTTGACCGGCGGGGCGGCGCCGTTGAAACCGCCCGAACGGAAGCTCCCGCGCGTCTTGAGATAGGCGAACCCGTCGGGCGTTACCTTGTATTCCAGCCCCACTTCCCATGACGGATCATGGAAGGTCTTCCGCTGGTCCGGTGCGCCGTAAGTGTAGGTGGCGCCGGGAAGCTGGGCGATCGAGACCCGCTCCCAGGTATAGCGCAGCCCCCCTGTCAGCTTCAGGTCCGGCAAGACTGCGTAGGAGACCTGGCCGTAGACGGCATTGGTGCGGTTGCGGATGCGGAAGTTGTTGGTGACGTAGCTGGGCGCAATGATCGGCGAGACGTCGAAATAGGTCTGCGGCCAGAGCGTGTCGCTGCGCTGGTTCTGGAAATAGTAGCCGAAGATATAGTCCAGCTTGCCGTCCATCGCATCGCCGACCAGTTGCAATTCTTCGGACACGGAGCGGACCTTCAGCTGGTTGCCATACTCGTCCGCCGCGGCATTGGCGGTCAGGATCGTCACGAAGGGCGCGCCCAGCTGCGGCTGTTCGGAACGGGTCTTGGAATCCGACCAGCCGAAGATGTTGCGCAGCGTCATGCTGTCGCTCAGCTCCGCCTCGGTCGTGTTGGTGACGAACCAGTCCTTGCCGTGGTGGCTGGCCCCGCCGGGATGGCGCGTCTTGTAGGGTCCGATGCGGCGCTGTTCGTTCACATAGTCGATCAGGCCCGGCGCATAGGCATCGGGGTGTGTGGCCAGATAGGCGTCCCACGATCCGGGCCCGGTGATCGCGTCCAGCCCCGGCCCGAAGAGCGAGCCCGCCCCACAGGTCAGCGCGAAGCCATTGTTGGTCTGGCCGCAGGAATAGACGCTGTAGGTGTAGGACGCGCCGGTATTGGTGCCGCGCGTATTGGTATATTGCAGCATCGTGGTGTTGCTGATCGTATCGGTGGGCTTCACCGTCAGCGTCACACGCCCGCTGTCACGGCGGATGTCGCCGAGACGCTCATCGTTGAGCAAGTTGCGGATATAGCCGTCCTTGCGGATCACGTCGAAGGCGCCGCGCAGCAGGATCCTGTCCGCCAGCAGGGGCACGTTCAACATCCCCTCGCCTTCCCACATGTCGTAGTTGCCGACCCGGCCGGTCAGCGCCGCCTCCAGCTTGTCGCTGGGCTTGGCCGAATTGTAGAGCACCGCGCCGCCGGTGGCATTGCGGCCGAACAGCGTGCCCTGCGGGCCTTTCAGCACCTGCACGTTCTCCAGATCGTAGAACGAGGAGGCGCTGTTGATCGTCAGCGGCACTTCGTTGAGATAGGCGATGACGGCCGAGGGCGAACCCGAGAACGTATCGGCGGACTGCCCACGGATCGAGTACGTCAGCGAGTTGTTGCCCTGTGTCTGGCGGATCGTCAGGCCCGGCGCGATGCGTTGCAGGTCGGAATCGGTCTTCACGCCGCGCTCGACAAGATCGGTGGCATTGAGCGCGATGATCGCCGCCGGCACGGTGGACAGGCTTTCGTCACGCCGCCGCGCGGTGACGACGATATCGCCTTCGTGAATGGTAACGCCGCCACCTGCCGGTGCCTGCTGCGATTGTGCATGGGCGCCATCAATGCCCGACAGCACGGTTCCGGCCGCAAGCGCGACCTTCAGCCAGTTCCTCATGTTCCCTCTCCTCCCTGAAGCGGCACACCACCACCTCAAAAGCCTTGGCCCCGTATTCGGGATCTCTCAGCCTTCCACGCGCTCCATCGCCGCGAATGCCGCCGCGCGAGCGTCGAATATCTGCTCCAGATGGTTGACCGGATCGCCCACGGTCACCCCGCCTTCCACCGGGATCACCGCGCCGGTCATGTGGCGCGCACGGTCGCTGGCAAGGAACAGCGCCACTTGCGCCACATCCTCCGGCTCCCCGCGCCGCTTGATCAGCTGGTTGGAGAGGTAGACCGCGTTGACGCCCTCCTCGATCCGAGCGGCAAGGCCGCTCTCGGCCCCCTTTTCTCCAAACGAGGACAGTTCGGTGCGCACATGCCCCGGCACGATGCAGTTCACCCGGATGCCGTGCCGCGCCAGATCGATGGCGGAGGACTTGGAGAACTGGATCAGCGCCGCCTTGGACGCGCGATAGGTCATCATTGCATGGCCTGCGAGGGTGCCGGCGATGGAGGCATTATTGAGGATCACGCCTCCTCTGCCGTGCTTCGCCATGATCCGCGCGGCATTGCGCGTGCCCAGCATCGGGCCGAGCACGTTGACGCGCATCACCCGGTCGAAATCCTCCAGCGTATCGTCCAGAAAGCTGGGAAACGCGCCGCAGGACATGCCCGCATTGTTGAACAGCACGTCGATCCCGCCGAAGCGGGAGACGGCAGCCTCGATCATCGCCTCCACCGCCGTCGGATCGGATACGTCCGTGCGCTGGTAGACCGCCGAAGCGCCCAGCCTTTCCGCCAGCGCCTCTCCCGCCTCGTCCGCGATATCGGCGATCAGGACTTTCGCCCCCTCCGCCGCGAACAGTTCCACGGTGGCGCGGCCGATGCCGCTGGCGCCGCCGGTGACGACCGCTACTTTGCCCGCAAGTTCCATCAGCGCGCCTCGAAAGTGATCGGCAGCGACTCGATGGTGCGCGTGGCGACGGTGGGCGTGTAGCGGATCGCGCTTTCGGGAATGGCCAGCTTCAGGTTCTTCATCTGCCGGGCGATCTCTCGCGCGGCCACCTTCACTTCCATGCGTGCCAGCGCCAACCCGATGCAGCGGTGCGGACCGCCACCGAAGGCCACGTGGCGGCCGAGATTGGTGCGCGTCAGGTCGAACTTGCGCGGCTCCGGGAACACCGTCTCGTCATCGTTGCCCGATCCGTAGACCAGCAGCATATGCGCATGGGCGGGGATCGTCGTGCCGTTCACGGTGACTTCGCGTGTGGTCATGCGGCTGAGCGCGCGCACCGGCGGTTCGGCGCGCAGATGCTCCTCCACGAAGCGACCCAGCTGACGATCGTCGTCCGCCACGCTTTCCAGCAATTCGGCCATGCCGGGGCGCGTGGTGAGGACGTAGAACAAGTTGCCGATGGCGGTCGCGGTGGTGTCGTTGCCCGCGATCAGCGTGGCGCGCACCAGCGAGACCGCCTCTGCAAAGGTCAGCTTTTCCTTGCCGCCATCCTCATTGGTGACTTCGGCATGGACCAGATCGGAAAGCATGTCTTCCGACGGGTTCGCCTCACGCTGGTTCATCTTGGCGATCAGATATTGCTGCAGCTCCGCGATCTGCGCGGCGTTGGCCAACATCGTCTCGCGGCTCTGCATCGCGCCGATCTGCGCGGTGACCGCGACCGACCAGCGCGAAATCTGCTCCTCCATGCCCTGATCGAGCCCGAGTTGCTCCACGATCACGCGAATGGTCAGCGGGATCGCGATGTCCTTCACGGCATCGCACTGACCATCGCCGCGCGCCACCACATCGGCGATCACCCCGCGTACCACTTCGGTAATGCGCGGCTCCAGTTCCTTCACGCGGTGCGCGGTGAAGGCCTGCTCCATCAGCTTGCGGATGCGCGTATGGTAAGGCGGATCGGACATGATCGCGTCCGGGAAATAGCCGCCGCCATGTTTCTGGAGGTAGGCCTGAAACTCCTCCCGCATCCCGCGCGCCTGCTGTTCGGAATAGCCGTGCTTGACCGAGAAGGTCACCGGGTCCGACTGGATCTGCGCAATATCCTCGTGCCGCGTCACCAGCCAGGAACCGAGCCGCGCGTCATAGTGGATCGGATCGCCGTGGCGCATGGCGCGGTAGAACGCGTTGGGCTGCGCCTGGATCGCGGTATCGGCCAGCGAACCGCTATCGAGCAGCGCCTGCTCCTCGGCGGTCAGTTCCCGCCGCTCGCTGATCCGATCTTCGCTTGCCTGTGTAGCCATTAGCCTGTCCCGTATTCTGTGTCTTTGCGATCTTCTATGGACCGCGCAGCGGCGGCCAGCCATGCCCGCCCTCGAACCAAGGCTTGCCCCGAGGGGAAGGATCAGTAACCCGACGCAGGCGCCACGGTGACTTCCAGCCCGTCCAGATTGCCGTTCATCTTGATCTGACACCCCAGGCGGCTGGTGTCCTTCATGACGTCCGCCACCATGTCGAGCATGGCGAATTCCACATCATCCGGCTCGCCCACCTCGTTCCACCAGTCTGCCGCGACGTAGACGTGGCAGGTCGCGCAGGCACAGCCGCCGCCGCAATCGCCCATGATCCCGGCAACCCCGCGCGAACGGCCGAGTTCCATCAGGCTCACGCCCTCCTCTACATCGGGAAATTCGTGCTTCACGCCGTCGATGTCGGTCATGGTGACATGAAGGTTGCCCATAAATCCTCTCGATTGATTTTCCTGATTGATGCCGCAGCCGGGGGGCCGCGCAAAGCGCTCCTCACGCCCTGCGACTTGCCCCAGCGGGAAAACGCTCCTGCGACGTTCCCGTACAGGACAAGCCCTCTGCCCCGCCCGTCATTTGCCGCGCCCCTCCCCGCTCCTAACCTGAGACGCGAGGGCCACGAGAACACCCGTGGCCGAAAGGAGAAAAACCGTGGGACGGACAGTGATCCAGAACGCCACGATATTCGACGGGACCGGCAAAAGTACGATCAAGGGCGACTTGGTGGTAGTGGGCAACCGCGTGACCTCGGTCGGCACCACGACCGCCGCGCAGCCGGACGACATCACGATCGACGCCAGCGGCATGTTCCTGATGCCCGGCATGGTCGAAGGCCACGCGCACCTCTCTTTCGAGAATGTCTGCGCGACCGAGGACCTGATCGCCCCCTGTCCCGAAACGCAGGTCTTCACCGCCGCGCGCGGGGCCAAGGCGCTGATCGAGGCGGGCTTTACCTCTGCCTACGGCGCGTCCGAAGCGAAGCTGAAACTGGCGGTCGCCGTGCGTGACGAGGTCAACGCCGGCCGCCTCCCCGGCCCGCGCATCCGTGCCGGCGGCCTCGAAATCTCCGTCACCGGCGCGATGGGGGATGAGAGCAAGCTGCACAACCCGCGCATCGGCCCCTCCGCCATCGTCGACGGCGTGGAGGAGATGCGCAAGACCGTGCGCCTCCACTGCCGCGAGGGGATCGACAACGTGAAGCTCGACGTCTCGGGCGACCCGTTCTACCCCGGCACCCCCGGCAACACGACGCCGATGACGTTCGAGGAAGTGCGCGTCGCCGCCGAAACGGCCCATGCCTATGGCCGCAAGATCAACGCCCACACCCGCTCCATCGAAGGCTCAAAGCACTGCGTCCGCGCGGGCGTGGACGGCCTGTTCCACTGCGAATACGTGGACGAGGAACTGCTGGACATGATGGAGGAGGCGCGGGACCGCATCTTCGTCGTCCCCACCGTCGGCCTCTTCGCGCAGATCATGGCGGGTGAGGCTTCGGCGCACGGCCTCTCGCCCGAAGTCGGCGGCTACATGAACATTCCGGACCTGTTGGAAAACTCGCTGAAGACTCATACCGAACTGCGCAAGCGTGGCATCCGCCACCTGATCGGCGGCGACTATGGCTTCGGCTGGAGCCCGCAGGGCACGCAGGGGCGCGACCTCAAATCCTTCGTCGATTTCTACGGCTACACCCCGGCCGAAGCGCTGGTCTGTGCCACCCACAACGGCGGCCTTGCCATGGGATATGGCGGCGAACTCGGCACGCTGGCACCGGGCAAGCTGGCCGACCTGATCCTGGTCGACGGTGATCCGCTTGCCGACATTTCCATCCTGGCCGGGCCGGAAAAGGTCGCCTTCGTGATGAAGGACGGCGTGGTCCAGAAAATCAGCCCTGCCCTCACCACACATGCGAGCACGCCGACGCTCGAAGCGGCGGAATAAGGAGCCTCGGAATGAACGTCGCCACCGGAACGCTGCAGCCCGGCGAGGCCCGCTGCCCCGCCGAATCCACGCAGGACATCATCGCCGCAGACCGCAACGCCGCGCCCGCCTGGGCCGCCAGCGAAAGCTACCACTACCTCGGCAGCGAGGACGTTTCCAAGGAACGCTACACCGATCCCGCCTTCGCCAAAGCGGAGTTCGAGCGGATGTGGACGCGCACCTGGCAGATGGCCTGCCGAGAGGACCACATTCCCGAAGTGGGCGACTATTACGTCTACGACATTGGATCGTACTCGTTCGTCGTCACGCGTTGTGATGACGATGAGATCCGCGCCTACTTCAACGCCTGCCTCCATCGCGGCACCAAGCTCAAGCCCTCCGGCACGGCAGGCTTCGCGGCGAACCTGAAGTGCCCGTTCCATGGCTGGACCTGGAACCTCGACGGATCGCTGAAGGAAATCCCCGAAAAGTGGGACTTCGCCCATGTCGCCACGCAGAAGATGTGCCTGCCCGAAGCACGGGTGGAGCGGCTGGGCGGCTTCGTCTGGGTCAACATGGACCCCGCCGCACCCAGCCTTGAAGACTATCTCGGCGCCGAGGCCCTCGCCCATCTCAAGGCGTGGAAGCTGGAGGATCGCTATATCTACCTCCACGTCCAGAAGAGCTACCCGGCCAACTGGAAGCTGACGATGGAAGCCTTCATGGAGGCCTATCACGTCGGCGACACCCACCCGCAAGTCGCGCCCGCCAATGGCGACGTGAACTCGCAATACGATGTCTACGGCGATCACGTGGACCGCTTCATCTCCACGCTCGGCGTCGTCAGCCCAAAGTTGCGCGACAAGTACAGCGAGGCGGACATCATCGCCAACTTCACGCTGGGCGACAGTTCCTCGCTGGGCGGCAGCAAGCCCGAACTGAAGGCAGGCGAACGCGCGCGGCAAGTGATGGCGGACATGTTCCGCGACATGTTCGAGACGGCGACCAACACCGATCTCAGCCACGTTTCGGATACCGAGCTGCTCGATACTTACAGCTACACGTTCTTCCCGAACCTGTTCCTGTTCCCCGGCATTTCGCTGCCGATGATCTACCGCTTCCGCCCCGATGCGCGCGACCATCGTCGCACGATCTACGAAGTGATGTTCATGCGCCCCAAGCCCAGGGACGGCAGCGAGGTGGAGACCGCCGAAGTCGAGATATTGCAGGACCACCAGTCCTTCGCGGAGGCGCGGGGCATGGATCCCGGTTTCGGCCATATTCTCGATCAGGATACCGACAATCTCTACGCCCAGCAGGAAGGGCTGGAAGCCAGCGCCAAGCCGGGCCTGACCCTGGGCGACTATCAGGAAGTGCGCGTGCGCCACTTCGAACAGACCATCGACAAGTACATGGCGATGCCGCCCTATCATCCTGATTTTAGGGCCCTTCAGCGCTGATGACGTTTTCACTATCGGGTCGCACCGTTTTCGTGGCCGGCGCTTCCTCCGGGATCGGCGCCGGTTTCGCGCGTGCCATTCATGCGGCGAGCGGACGCGTCGTGCTGGGCGCGCGGCGCGTGGACCGCTGCGCCAAGCTGGCGGCGGAACTGGGCGAGGCACTGGCCGTCGAATTGGACGTGACGGACGAGGCTTCGGTGCGCGCCGCCTTCGATGCGGCTGAGGATCGCTTCGGCACGATCGACGGCGTGATCTGCAATGCCGGCGTGGGCACCGGGGGCCGCTCCACCGATGTGCCGGAAGACGGGCTGCGCCGCGTGCTCGATACCAACCTGCTCGGCGCGATGCTGGTCGCGCGCGAGGCCGGACGGCGGTTGATCGCGGGCGGCAGTCGCGAACATCAACGCGGGCGCGTAGTTCTGATCGGATCGATCACCGCGCTGCAGAACGGCACTGGCGATGCGATGTATGCGGCCACCAAGGCCGGGCTTGCCCACCTGGGCCGACAGCTGGCGCGCGAATGGGTGCGGCAGGGGATCAACGTCAACACCCTGCAACCCGGCTGGATCGCCACCGAGATCAACACGGACTGGTTCGCCAGCGAGCGCGGCAAGGCCGACATCGCCGCCCTCCACCGCCGCCGCCTGCTCGATGCCGAGGCGCTGACGCCTATGCTGCTCTACCTGCTTTCCGACGCCTCCGCGCAAGTGACGGGCGCGACATTCACGATCGACGACGGGCAATCGCTATGACGAGTAGTGGTGCCCTTGAGGGGTTGACCGTGATCGAGGTCGCCGAGCGGGTGAGCGGCGAATATACCGGCAAACTGCTGGCCGATCTCGGCGCCGAAGTGATCAAGGTGGAACGCCCCGGCGGCGCGCCTACGCGCGCGATGGGGCCCTTCGCGGCGGGGGAATCGACGCTGTTCGCCTACCTCAACACCAACAAGAAATCAGTCGTGCTGAACCTTGCCGATGCGGCGGATCGCAAGGTGCTGGACCGGCTGCTCGGCCGCGCCCACGCGCTGATCGACGATCACGACGCCGGGTGGTGCCGGGCGATGGGCCTGACGCCGGAAATGGTCTCCGCAGCGCGTTCCGGGCTGGTGCACACGCTGGTCACGCCGTTCGGGCAGGACGCGCCGGAAGGCTGGCAATCCGCCCGCCCGATCAACGTCATCGCCGCTGGCGGCTGGGCCTATCACAGCCCCAGCGAAACGCCTGCCGACAAGCCGCCGCTGAAAGGCGCGGGCCGGTTCCTCTCCGACTACGAAGCCGGGATCGACGCCGCGCTGGCCACCATGGCCTCGCTGCTACGCCTGCGCCGCAAGGGTCAGGGGCAGTTTGTCGATATTTCCGAAGTGGAAGTGCAATTGAACCGCATCGACTGCGTGCTCGACCGCATGCTGGCGGGCGAGGCGGAACCCAGCGACGCGCGCACTGCCTACGACATGGGCGGCCCCGGCACCTCCTTCGCCTGCCGGGACGGGCATGTTTTCCTGCTGATGACCAGCCCAGCGCACTGGAAGGGCCTCTGTGCGCTGATGGGCGATCCGGCCTGGACGCAGGACCTGCGGGAGGACTGGCTGGAGTTCGACTGCACGCCGCCCAATGTCGCCAAATTCCGCGAGCACTTCACCGGCTGGATCGCCCGGCAGGACAAGCATCCGATTACCGAGGCCGCGCAGAAGGCAGGCGTCGCCATGGTGCCAGTCCAGACTGCCGAGGACCTGCCGCGCCACGAACAGTTCGTCCATCGCGGCTTCTTCCAGCAGGCGGTGCATCCGGCGTTCGGGGAAGTCTCCTATCCCACCGCCGCCTACCGAATGAGCGCCACGCCGGTTTCGGTGAGAGCCGCAGCGCCCCGCCTCGGCGCCCATCGGGAGGACATTCCTGATGCCGCTTCCTGACCGAAAAGGCCCCCTCGCCGGCATCCGCGTCGTCGAACTCACCAAAGTCTGGGCCGGCCCCTATGCGGGCAAACTGCTCGCCCATCTCGGCGCGGAAGTGATCAAGATCGAATCCCGCTCCAACCTAGACGAGATGCGCGCCTATGGCGGCGTGGACATCGACGCCGCGCCCTATTTCCTGTCGATCAATCAGGAAATCCTCTCGGTTCAGGCCAACATGAAGACCGCCGAAGGGCTGGACCTCGTCAAGCGCATGATCGCCAAGGCTGATATCCTGATCGGAAACATCCGCCCCGGCGCGATGGAGCGGTCCGGGCTCGATTACGAAAGCCTCAAGGCGATCAAGCCGGACCTCATCCAGTGCGCGATCAAGATGTGGGGCAGCGACGGCCCGCTGGGCTATCAGACCGGCTACGCCCCCTGCTTCGCCGCGCTCTCGGGACTTACCGCGCTGGTGGGGCATGAGGGCGAGACGCCCAAGGGCATGAACATCCGCTACGGCGATTCCACCGCCGGCGCGCTAGCCGCACTCGCCTGCGTGGCCGCGCTCCACCACCGCGAGAGCACTGGCGAAGGCCAGTTCATCGACCTGTCGGCCGTAGAGGCGATGACCAGCCTCGTCGGCGACAGCCTCTTCGCCGCCAGCGTCACCGGAGACGTGCCCAAGGCCGATGGCAACTACCACCCGGAGATGGCCCCGCACGGCTTCTACCCCTGCGGCGAGAACGGCTGGACCAGTATCGCGACGGCGACCCAGGCCGAATGGCGCGCCCTCTGCGGCACACTCGAAGCGCCTGCTCTCGCCACCGATCCACGCTTTACGACGCTGGCGGACCGGCTGATCAACCGCGCCGCACTCGATGCCGAACTATCCGCACTCACCCGCCCGCACGACGCGGCAGACCTTGCCGAGAGGTTGAGGAACGCAGGCGTCCCGGCGTTCAAGGCGATGAGTTCGCTGGACCTCTGCTCGGACGGCTTCCTCTGGGGCCGAGGCGCCTTCCGAATGGTCAGCGATCACCGCAGCGGCACGCGCCCGATCATCGGCCCGTCATGGCGGATCAGCCCCGACGGTCCGCAGATCGAACGCGGCGCGCCCCTGCTGGGGGAGCACAACGGCTTCGTCTACCGCGAGCTTCTGGGCCTGTCCGAAAGCGAAATGGACAACCTGATCGCGCGCAAGGTCATCGACTGAAAGCGGATCCCAAGCACTGAGGCGGTGCGCCCCCAGAAGAAGCACACCGCCCCTGCCGTAATCAGAACTTGCCGGAGAACGAGGCCCCGATCACGCGCGGTTCGTTGAACACGGCCGCCATGTAGTTCTCGATCACGCCCTTGAGGTTCTTCTCATTGGTGATGTTGCGCGCGAAAGCGGCGATCTCGTAGCGCCCGCCCGGCGCCGAATAGCCCAGCTTCAGCCCGCCCTCGAAGTCACCCTTGGAGTAGAACTCCCTGGTCTTGTAGAGCACGAAGTTGGTGTAGCCCTGCACCATCCAGTCGGTCGCCGCGAACAGCGCGCCGCCGTTGCCCAGCGGCACGTCGTAGCGCGCGGTGATGTTGGCGGTGTACTTGGGCGCATTGGGCAGCGGATTGCCGTCGATCTGCGCGAAAGTGCCGCGCGCATTGGTGATCGTCGGATCGTCGACCGTGCAGACCACGACGCCGTTGAGCGCGCAGACCTGGGCATAGACGTTCTTGTCCTTGATCTCGCTATGCAGCAGGCTGAGCCCCGCCGTCAGCGTGAGGTTCGGCACCGGCCGCGCTTCCAGCTCCGCTTCCATGCCATAGGCCTCGGCCTTGTCCGCATTGAACAGCACGCCATTGCCGTCGCTATCGTTGCCGTTGAGCTGGATGTCCTTCACACGATAGGCAAAGCCGGACAGGTTGAAGCGGACCTTGTTGTCGAACAGCTGGGTCTTGATCCCGGCCTCGCCCGAGAGGATCGTTTCCGAATCCGCCGTGGTGAAGTCCGAATTGAACACCGCCGAGCGGCCCTGGATGGTCGGCCCGCGGAAACCGCGCGCGACGCGGGCATAGACGTTGACGTCGGGGTTCACTTCATAGTTCACGCTGACGTCCCAGCTCGGCTCCTCGCCCGAGAGGCGCACATAGCGGCGCCCGCGATAGGTCGAGACACCGGCTGCGCTGTCGGCGGTCTTGAGCAGGCGGGTCTTCTTGGTGTCCTTGGTATAGCGGCCACCAGCCGTGACGGTCAGGCCCGGCACCAGTTCGTAGCTCGCCTGCCCGAACAGGGCCCAGCTGGTGTTCTGGTTGCGCAGTCGCACCCAGTTGTTGGGATTGTTGGCGGGCGGCGTCAGGAAATAGGCGCGCTGGTAGAATTCGGTGATGTCGCGCTGGTCGAACCACATGCCGCCGACCTGCCATTTGAAGCGGGTGTCGCCATTGCTGGACAGGCGCAGTTCCTGGCTCAGCTGGTCGAGATCGCGCACATTGCCCTGCGACTGGCCATAGCCGTTGGGAACGCCGTTGACCGGATAGTCAGCCGCCGCGCCGCCGTCGGTATCGCCGCGGCTATAGCCCGAGGTCGTCTCCCAGGCGCTGATCGAGGTCAGGGTGACCGGGCCGAAATCCATGGCGATGCGGCTGGAGGCACCGTAGGTGTCGTAGCCCTGCGGGTTGTCGTGCGCCTCGTCGAGGGCGATCTTGTCGCGCGGTTCGCCGCTGACGTCGTTCGAACCCTTGGTGAAGGCGCCGCGATGGAAGATCGTGGACGTGCCGTCGTACTTGCGGGCGTGGAAGCTGGTCAGCATCGAGAAGCCCGATCCGGTCGGCGCCAGCAGCAGCTGGATGCGCGCGTCGCGTTCCTCGAAGCCGCCCATCGCGTTCTTCTTCGGCGAGACGGTGCCGTCGGCGCTGGGGCCGCTGTAGGTATTGTCGATCCAGTCGTCACGGCGCTGGTAGAGGCCCGAGACGCGCACCGCCAGCACGTCCTGAATGATCGGGCCGCCCACGCCCGCGTCAACGTTGACCGAGTTGTATTCGCCGTAGCTGGCACTGGCGCGGCCGGTCCAGCGGTCGGTCGTGGGCTTGATCGTGTCGATCTTGATGATACCGGCCGTGGTGTTGCGGCCGAACAGCGAGCCCTGCGGACCGCGCAGCACTTCCACCTGGTCGAGATCGTAGACCGGGTTGGACTTCAGCACGACATGCTCCAGCACGACATCGTCCTGGATGATCGAGACCGGCTGCGAGGCGCCTAGGTAGAAGTCGATATTGCCGAGGCCGCGAATGTAGAAGCGCGGGAAGATGCGGCCGGTGGTCGTCTCGGCATAAAGGCCGGGCACGCGCCCGGAAAGCGAGAGGATGTCGTCGCCCGCCGCCTGGAAGCTGCGAAGCTGGTCACCGCCGACCACGCCGACCGAGATCGGCACCTGCTGGAGGTTCTCGGTACGCCGTTCCGCCGTGACCACGATGTCGCCCAGACCTTCGCCGGTGGCCCCTGCATCAGAAGAAGAAGCGTCCTGTGCAAAGGCCTGTGCCGAAATACAGAGGGCACCCAGGCCGCAGGTCAGATGCAGAGCCGTCCTGGCAATGACTTTGGTGATCACGTCGCATTCCCTATCGTTCAACAATTCAGGCGGCGCGAATAGTTACGGTCGATGACAGTCCTGTTACCGAATTTTGCTGGTAACGAGGTAGACACCGCTATCCGGTGCTCCGTCAACTTGGGCGACGACACTTTTGGGAAGCATTGCGACATTTGCGCAACGCCCGCGCCCCTGCGATCAATCCCCTCCCTGCCTTGACCGCGCCGCATGGCTGCCGAACTGTCCCGAGCATTACAGGGAGAGATATCCGCGATGAATCCACCCAGGCCCAAACCCAGGCTGGACCAGGAAAACACCGCCTTCTGGACCGGAGGCCGTGAAGGCCTGCTCAAGATCGTGAAATGCGGCGACTGCGGCGAATTCACCCATCCTCCGCGCCTGCTGTGCCGCCATTGCCAGTCGGAAAACGTTGCGGCGCAGGCGGTGCCCGGCACCGGAACGATCGACAGCTTCACGGTAAACCACCAGCCCTGGGCCAAGGGCCTGGAAGTGCCCTATGTGATCGCCCGCGTGAAGCTGGACGGCGCCCCCGGCGTCTATCTCACCACCAATATCGTCAACTGCCCGGTCGAAGCGGTGGACTTCGACGACAGGGTTCGGGTCACCTTCGAGGAACAGGACGGCCTGTTCTATCCCCTCTTCGAGAAAGCGGACTGATGGCCGACAGGGAAGCCTACATTACCGGCGTCGGCCAATCCGAAGTCGGCGTGCGCCTGCCGCGACACCCCCTTTTGCTGACGGTCGATGCCGTGCGCGAGGCGCTGGACGATGCCGGGCTCACGCTTGGCCAGATCGACGGCGTCTTCACTTATCCCGGCAAGATGAACGGCTATACCGCCTTCTCGCCCGTCGCCAGCGAAGACCTGATCGAAGTGCTCGGCATCAAGTCGAAATGGCACATGGGCGCCATGGAGCAGCCCGCCCAGCTTTCCGCCATCGGCGTGGCCGCCATGGCGGTGAAGCAGGGCCTGTGCCGTCACGTCATCTGCTTCCGCACGGTCTACGAAGCGGGCGGCATGGCCGATCCTGCCCAGTACATGTCCGGGGCGAAGCAGGACAGCGTGAGCGGGTCCTCGCAATGGACCAGTCCGTTCTGGGCCACCTCGGCAGCCTGCTGGACGGCGCAATATGCCGCGAAGCACATGCACAAGTATGGCCTCACGCGCGAACAGCTGGCGCAGATCGCCATCAACGCCTCGCGCAACGCCATGGCCAACCCGCGCGCCCGCGCGATCACCAAGGAAGAACTCACGCTCGAAAAGTACATGTCCGCGCGCATGATCTCGACACCGCTGTGCCTCTACGATTGCGACCGCTTTTCCGATGCCTCCACCGTCGTGATCGTCTCGGCGGGGGACGCGCTCGACGAAGTCTCCGCCAGCCCGATCCGCATCGCCGCCATGTCCGGTTCGGTCGATCGCTATTCCTGGGACCAGGTGGAGGAATTCGCCGCCTACGAAACCGGCGCCGATCTCTGGAAACGCACGGACTACACCCCGGCCGACGTCGATACCGCGCAGTTCTATGACGGCTTCGCGTTCCTGCCGGTCACCTGGCTCGAAGGGCTGGGGTTCTGCGGCAAGGGCGAAGGCGGGCGCTTCATCGAGGGAGGGACCCGGATCGCGCGTGGCGGCGAACTGCCGCTCAACACGTTCGGCGGCCAACTCGGCGCGGGGCGTCTCCACGGCTTCGGCTTCGCGCACGAGGCGGTCACCCAGCTGCGCGGCAAGGCCGGAGAGCGGCAGATTGCGGGAGACCCCAGGGTCGCCGTGGCGACGTCCGGCGGCGGCCCGATGGCGGCGGCCCTGCTGCTGGCGCGAGACTGACGGGAGCGGGGGTTCCCCGCGCTCCCGTTCAGCCTGCGGAAGCGAGCGCCGGCTTCTGTTCGGACGACTTGCGGGCGCGATGCCGCTTGAGCCCGATCAGCGGGCGCAGCGGGCCGATTTCGCGGCCCAGAAGATAGAACAGCCAGGACCCGCCCGCCACGGCGGCGCAAAGCGTGAGGAATTCCGCGAGGGCGCCCAGCCCCATGTCGCGGATGCCGTAGCTGACGAAGACCATGACCGTCTGATGGGCGATGTAGATCGGGAACACCGCCTCCACCAGGGTCGTGCGCCAGCGGTGGTCGAAGTTCCAGAAGCGGTCGGCAATGCCGAACAGCGCGATCACGGTGCCCCAGCACTGCACCGACTTGGCGAAGGACAGCGGCTGCACCCAGGCGGCAGGCGTCGGAACATTGCCGGGATAGAGCAGCGTGTCGCCGATCACCCAGGCATAGCCGAGCACGCCCAGCAGCAGCGCAAGCTTCCACTGCCGCGCGATCGCCGCACGCATCGGCTCCGAGCCGCGCAGGAGGAAGCCGAACAGGAACATCGCGAAATAGTGCAGATGGGCGCCGCGATCCTGAAGGAAATTGTGCATGTCCGTCCAGCCGTAAGGCAGGAGGCGGATCAGGAAGATCGCCGCGATGCCCAGCGGCAGCAGCGCCGGTCCCGAAAGCAGCCGCTCGGCCCCGCTACGCAGCGCCGCGCGCCAGGCGGCGGGCAGCAGCATCAGACCCGCGCAGAGCACCAGGGTGTAGACCAGTAGGTAGATCACGAACCACATGTGCATGGTGGCCGGGAGGACCTCGTAGCCTACCTTGTGGAAGCGGAAGGCATCGTGAAGCAGGAAGTAACCATAGCCATGCTCATAACCGCTGTTGACCAGCCCCATGTAGGGCTGCGGCGGCACGACCACCGTAAGTCCGAAAAGCAGAGGGATTCCAAGGCGCAGGATGCGACTCTTGAGGAAAGCCCGATTGTTGCCGTCCTTCTTCAGCAGGGCCGCGCTGGCATAGCCGGAAATCGCGAAAAGCAGCGCAAGCCGCCAGGCGCTGAGGCCCAGCAGAGGGATCTCCGCCCAGCTCACCACGCCGCGCGTAGGGGTCTGGTAGCCCCAGGGCGTGAATGAAAAACCGACATGGTAGAAGATCAGCAGAACGAAGGCGCCGACGCGCAGCCAATCCATTCCATAGTGGCGTTGCGACGGGGCGGGCTTCATCGTTCTCCGGTGGGGTGGGCGGGTCCGCCAGCTGCGGAAGCACGGCCCACTTAGGGATTTGGCGGCTTTTCTGCAATGACGGGGTTGTATCAGGTCGTCGCAGGGCCACGCGGCGGGCCAAGATCCTCCAGCGTAAAGCCATTGCCAGGCATGCATTGCTGAACTTCGATGACATTGCCCTCGGGGTCGTACCCGTAGAGCGTCCGCACATGGCCGACATCCACGAAACGGCGATCGCGGAAGGTCATGCCGCAGGCCTCGAGGTGCGGGATATCCGCTGCGATATCCGTCACGTCTATGCACAAGTGCGTATAGCCGCGATCGTTCGGCCGCAGTGGACTATCGCGATCAGGCGGCGGCGCGGAATACTCGAAAAGTTCGAGGTAGCACTGTCCCGCCCGCAGCATCACGCCTTTCGCCGCCGAACCGGAAAGGTCCACGATCAGGTCCATCACCGGCTCGTCGCGCCAGGCGAAGCCCTCGTCCACCGGCTCGAAGCCCAGCGCGTCCCTGTAGAAACGAGTCATGCGATCGAGGTCCCGGCAGTTGACGCCGATATGATGGATCCCCCTGATCATCGCTCCCTCCCGCCTGGCGCGGGGTTCCTGCCCCGCCGTGTTGCGGCGACATTAGAGTGCCTCGGCAGGCGCCGACAATCCTTGCGACTTGACCAGGGCGGCAATGGTCCTCGGCCTTGGTTATTAGAGCTTTTACCCTAAGCACTTATACCGATTGCAAGCTCCCGGAAGGGAGCGGCGCTCTATGCGGCGAAGCGCCATGGCGGCACCCGGCTCTGCATCGCCGCTAGCGCCGCCGCCTGATCCTCACGTATTTTCGGGTTCCACCCAGGTCGTGCGCGTCACGCGCGGGCTGAGGTACTTGGTGGCCGTCCAGCCGCCGTCGACCACGATCGACTGTCCGTTGATCATCTCGCTGCCCGGCAGGCAGAGGAACGCGATCACGCTGGCGATATCCTCGGGCTGGGCGAGACGCGGATAGGGCGTGGTTTCCACGTTGGCGCGCTTGAAGCCTTCATCCTCGAAACGGTGGCGCACCATGTCGGTCATCGTCACGCCCGGCGCCACGCAGTTCGAACGGATGCCGCGCGGGCCATACTCGCAGGCCATGTGCTCGGTCAGCGACTTGAGGCCGCCCTTGGCCGCAGAGTAGGCGCCCCCGCGCCGCCCGCCGATATGGGCGAAAGTGCTGGTGACGTTGACCACGCTGGCCCCTTGCGAAAGGTGCGGGATCACGTCGCGGCAGAGGCGGAACGGCGCGACCAGCATGATGTCGAGGAAGTCGTCCAGCGTCTCGTCGTCGGTCTCGTCCAGCGGCTTGGGGCTGCCGACGCCGGCATTGTTCACCAGCGCGTCGATCCGGCCAAAGCGCTCCAGCATCGCCTTCACGATCGCGCCGGGTGCGGCGGGGTCGGTCAGGTCGGCGCTGATCGCCAACACATGGTCGGGATTGCCGATCTCGGCCTCCAGCGTGGCCAGCTTGTCCTTGCTGCGGCCAACGCCGACGATGGCGAAACCTTCGGCATGAAGGATCTTCGCGGTCTCCAGCCCGATGCCGCTGCCCGCGCCGGTGATGATCGCCGTCTTCATCGCATACCTCTCGTGATCGTCTTTCCCCTTCGGCTAGGCGCTTTCGGCGCGGCGGATAAGCCTGACCACGGCGGCAACGATGCTTGATCGCTTCTGCGATAAGCGCGGCCGCCCACCTTGGCCGCCTTCGAGGGCAGGTCTAGCTTTTCCCATCATGAGCACGAACCAGAACGATAAAGCCGCATTGGCCGGCATCCGCGTCATCGACATGAGCCGCGTCTTCGCCGCCCCCGTAGGCGCGCAGATCCTTGGCGACCTTGGCGCGGACGTCATCAAGATCGAGCGCCCCGGCGTGGGCGACGACGGGCGCGGCTACGGCTTCTCGTGGGTGCCCGGCAAGGACGGGATCGAGACCCGCCATTCCAGCTTCTTCACCGTTTCCAACCGCAACAAGCGCTCCATCACGCTCAACCATTCCAGGCCGGAGGGTCAGCAGGTCCTCAAGGAACTGGTGAAGACGGCGGACGTGCTGATCGAGAACTACAAAGTGGGCGATCTGGCCCGCTTCGGCCTCGATTACGAGAGCCTCAGGGCCATCAACCCGCGCCTGATCTACTGCTCGGTCACCGGCTTCGGCCAGACCGGCCCGATGGCGGCGCGCCCGGGCTATGACGGGCTGTTTCAGGCAACCGGCGGCATGATGGCCGTGACCGGCATTCCCGAGGGCCTGCCCGGCAATGGTCCGCTGAAGACCGGCCCCAGCCTGGTCGACTTCGTGACCGGCCACAACACCGCCCTCGCCATCCTGGGCGCGCTGCAATACCGCAATCGGACCGGAGAGGGGCAGTTCATCGACATCGCCCTGCTCGACAGTTCGGTGGCGATGGTCAGCCACATCATGCAGGACTACCTGATCAGCGGGCAGGCCCCTCCCCGCCTCGGCAACGGCGGCAACGGCGGCGGCCCGGCAGACCTGATGCGCTGCGCGGACGGCATAATCTACCTCACCGCAGGCACCGACGAACACTATCGCCGCCTGACCGTGCTGATGGAACGGCCAGAACTCTTCACCGACCCGCGCTTCGACAGCAACCTCAAGCGCGGCAAGACCAACCGCGCCGAACTGATGGACATCATAAACCGCTGGAGCGAGGGCTTCACCGTCACGCAGATGCAGGACATGCTGGACGGCGTCGGCATTCCCGCCGCGCGCTACAACGAACTGGCGGACGTGTGGGAGGATGAGCAGGTCAAGCACCGCGAGCTGCGGGCCACCACGCCCCACGCCTGGGCGGAGAGCGGCTCGGTGGACCTGATCGCCAGCCCGCTCGCCAGGATGTCCGCCAGCCCGGCGACCATCCGCATGGCCCCGCCGATGCTGGGCGAGCACACCGCCGAAGTGCTGGCCGAGATCGGGATCGACGAGGCCGGACTGGCGGAATTGCGCGAAGCCGGGGCCGTATAAGTCCCGCTAGCCCAAAGCTCGGCCCAACTGCGCATCGTCGGCCGCGCGAAGCGGCGATGATCGGGGCGACGCCTTTCCATCAAATCAACAGGTTCTTCAGGGTTTCCAGCACCACATCGAACGGCATCGTCAGGAACAGTGCCGCCACGAACGGCAGCAGGGTCGCCGTCACGAGCATGACCAGGCTGCGCGTATCCACGGGAATGAAGCGCATGGTCTGGACACTGCCCACAACGGCAAACAAGTCCGCCGCCGCCGAGAAATCGGGCGCTTCGAGTATCGGCGGCCGTCCATCGCCCCGCCCATCGCCCCGCCCATCACCGCGATCGATCCACGCCGCCTCCAGCCGCATGCCCAGCTGCGTCGCCAGCGCGCCATAGGCCATCGAACCCCGGCGCCAGGTCTGCATCATGCGATCCGAAAAGGCGCAAAGCGGGGCGACGCACAGCAGGACGACGACAGCCACGGTCCCCCCGGCAAGCACGCCATCGGTGAAGGTGCTCGACGTTCCGGCCAGATGATTGTGCCCCAGCCGCCCCGCCGAAATCGCGCCCAGCGCCATGGCGAACGTCGAAAAGGCGCGGAGCGACTGGCCCAGAAATCCAAGCCCGCCGCACTGGTCGGGATGCGACGCGATCAAATCGAGATCCAGCCTGGAAATACGTATCAGCAGCCGTGCCCAGACGGCGATGCGCCAGAGCCAGCCGAACCACAGCGTCAACAGCAAGGGCAGACTGATCGCGAATTGCCAGAGCCCCGCCATCGAAAGGGCGTTCGCCCCGGAATTGCGCGTCCATGCCGCCATTTCCTCGGAAATCGAAAGGCCGCTCAGCGTCGCTGCTGCCGACGCGACTGCCAGCACGACGGCCACCACTTCGGCCGCGCGGGACTGGAGCAGCCTGCGACTTACGGCAATCTGTTCGGCCAGGATCTGCCGCCCCGCCGCATCCAGCAGGCCTGCCCGCGCGAAATTGCCGACGATCACCCCCAGACGCCTGCCGCAGGAGGAATAGGCGACCACCAGCAGCGGCGTCGCCACGGCATAGCGCGCATGGACGGCAATATCGCGAACGAGGTCCTGCATCTGCTCCGGCGCGCGCAAGGCCGTCAGCACGAAGAGCGGCAGCCACCCGGCCGCAAGCACCAGCAGAACGCGGGGCATCGGCTTGACGAAAGGCGGGCGACTGGCGCGAACGAAGCGGGCCAGTCGTCTGGGTGGCCCCAGCCGGAACAGTTCTTCGAGATCGTGCATGGAAGACCTTGCCGCTGGCGCATCGAATGCGGGGAGCCTGCGACTATCCAGATCCCGCCCTCCGCCCGAAATCGGGAGAAACCCGCAGGTGCCTCTGGTGCCGACCTTAGCGGTTGCACGAAGGCAGGCCGCGTTTTCCTACATCCCGCCCATCCGCTATACTGAGCCCGATGCTGTTACGGCCTCCTCGTTGCAACCACAAACGCCGCCGCTACACTCGGCGCAAAGTGACACTTTCCGCACAAGGTGACAGTTTTCCTCTGGACCGTGTCAACTGTGTCAAGCGAACTGTCACCTTGTGTCTGAGATCAGCACCCTGCCTCCCCTCAGGCCAGCATCGCGCCCAACCGGCCTTTCACGATCTCTTCCGCATCAGCGACGATCCGCTCGATCAGTTCCTTGCAAGTGGGCAGGTCGTGGATCAGGCCCTGCACCATGCCGGCCCAGAAGATGCCCCTGGTCAGATCGCCCGACTGGAGCAGTTCCCGGCCCACGGCACCGGCAACAAGGTGCTTGATGTCGTCGAAAGTCGAATCGGGGCGGGCGGAGATCTCCACCACTTCGTCAGACACCCCGTTCTTGCCGACGCGGGCAGTGTTCTTGAACTTGCGGAAGATCAGGTTGGTGCCGCGTTCGTCGTTCTCGATGTACCTGGCCTTCACGTTGTCGTGGATCGGCGCTTCCTTCGTGGCACAGAAGCGGGTGCCCATGTTGATGCCCTCCGCGCCCAGCGCCAGCGCGGCGGCAAGGCCGCGTCCGTCGCCGAAGCCGCCGCTCGCCAGCATCGGGATCTTCACTTTGTCCGCCGCCGTGGGGATCAGGATCAGGCCGGGAATATCGTCCTCGCCCGGATGCCCGGCACATTCGAAACCGTCGATGGAGATGATGTCGCAGCCATGCTTCTCCGCCGAAAGCGCGTGGCGGACGGCCGTGCATTTATGGACCACGGTGATGCCGTGCGGCTTCACCATTTCCCAGATCTCGCGCACCTGCTGGGTGCCGGCGGTCTCGATGATCTTCACGCCGCCGTCGATGGCGGCCCGCGCATAGGCCTTGTAGTCGGGCGGCAACAGCGTGGGGAACACGGTGATGTTCACGGCGAAGGGCTTGTCGGTCATCGACCGGCAGCGCTCGATTTCCTCGCGCAGCGCCTCCGGGCTGGGCTGGGTGAGCGCGGTCAGCGTGCCGAGCCCGCCCGCGTTGGACACGGCGCTGGCCAGTTCGGCCAGGCCCACGCCCTGCATGCCGCCCTGCACGATCGGATGTTCGATGCCGAGCATCTCGGTGACGCGGGTCTTGAACGCCATTGCCTGTACACTCCCCAAAAGCCTCTTTCCGGCGGTCCTAGGGGGGATTGATGCGCTTGGGGACACCCCCGGATCGCAATTCGCGCTGGCGATGCAGCATATTGAAAGCCGCGATGTGATACCCAGATTCCATATTCGACCAATTCAAGGAGTTTAAGGAAGTGAACGGGATGAAAACGGCCATGCTGCTGGCGGCGCTGACGGCGCTGTTCATGGGGCTGGGCTATATGTTCGGCGGCAGCGCCGGCGCGGTGATCGCGCTGATCGTGGCGGCGGGCATGAACCTGTTCACCTTCTGGAACGCCGACAGCATCGTGCTCAGGATGCACAATGCGCGCGAGGTGGACGAGCGTACTGCCCCCGATTTCTACAACCTCGTGGCCGAGCTAGCCCGGCGCGCACAGCTTCCCATGCCGCGCGTCTATCTTGTGGAGAGCGCCAATCCCAATGCCTTTGCCACCGGGCGCAATCCCGAGCATGCCGCCGTGGCCGCGACGACCGGCCTGCTCGACCGGCTGAACCGCGATGAAGTGGCGGCCGTGATGGCGCATGAACTGGGCCATGTGAAGAATCGCGACACGCTGATCATGACCATGGTCGCCACGATCGCCGGCGCCATCTCGATGATCGCCAACTTCGGGCTGTTCTTTGGTGGGCATGGCGAGGATCGCCCCAATCCGATCGCCGCGATGGCGGCCGTGTTCATGGCCCCCTTCGCTGCCATGATCGTCCAGATGGCAATCAGCCGCACCCGTGAGTTCGGAGCCGATCGCACCGGTGCCGAGATCAGCGGAAACCCCAGGGCCCTCGCCTCTGCCCTCGCCAAGATCGCAGGTCCGGCGCAGGCAGTGCCCAGCGCGGCGTCGGAGCGCAATCCCGCCGCCGCACAGCTCTATATCGTACCCACCGCGGTCTCGAATCTGTTCTCGACGCATCCGGCCACCGAAAAGCGGATCGAGGCACTGATGGCGATGGATGCCGGGCCGCCGCGACGCGCCGCATCCGCGCTCGATCCGGCGCGCAAGTAAGGCCCGCCTTCTCCCAAAAAGCGCGCCTGCGATGTTCCCACGGCGCGCCGCCATTGCCTGCCCGGCGCAGGGTTGTACATTCGTTCAACACGAATGAAGAATAACCCGAGAGGTGTCGGAGTGCTGAAATCAGTCGACGGCGGACTGCGGTCCGTCCCCTATCCGATCGACGATCCCGAACGGATCCCGGTCAAGCGCTACTACGATGCCGAGTTCTATCAGGCCGAGCTGGATCACCTCTGGCCGCACGTCTGGCAGATGGCCTGCCGCGAGGAGCAGATCCCCGAGGTGGGCGACTGGATCGAGTACGAGAATGTCGGCAAGTCCGTGATCGTCGTGCGTACCGCCAGCGGCGTGAAGGCCTTCCACAACGCCTGCCGCCACCGCGGCGTGCCTTTCGCCGGCGGCACGGGTCATGCCCACGGCAACTGCAGGAAGTCCGGGTTCGTCTGCCCTTTCCACGGCTGGCGCTGGAACATGGACGGCGAATCCACGCAGGTCTACGGCAAGCACATGTTCTCGGAGCGGCAGCTTCAGGAAGACGACATCAACCTGATCCCCTGCCGCGCCGAGACCTTCATCGGCTGCGTCTGGATCAATCATGACGACGATGCGCCTTCGGTACGGGAGACGCTCGGCTCTGTGGCAGGCAACCTCGAAGCCCGCAATCTGGACAAGATGCGTGCAGAATGGTGCTACGGCGCCGAACTGCCGGCCAACTGGAAGGTGGCGATGGAGGCCTTCATGGAAGGCTACCACGTCATGCAGACGCACCCCCAGCTCCAGCACGCCGCGCCGATGATGTACGATTCGATGTACAAGACCCCGCGCGGCCCCGTGCCGATCATGGCCGAGCAGCACCTCTCCTACCGCGAGAACCAGGAACTGCAGGTCAACTCCATGGCCCTCCTCAGCGAGGGCATGGCGGGCATGGTCCACGAGAAGGAAGTCGAGATCGCGCGCGGCCTGATCGGTATCGAGGAGGGGCTGCCGGAAGACCAGAACATGGCGATGTTCCATTGGCTGGGCATCGTCATGCACCAGATCTCCTCACAACTTTCCGCGCGCGGAGAGCCGGTGCCGGACCTCTGCACCGTGGCGCAGACGCACCCGGTGAAGGCGGTGGAGTTCCTGTTCCCCCACTACTTCCTGCTGCCCTACTTCACCTCGATGTCGGCCTATCGCATCCGCCCGACCGGACCGGAAAGCTGCTTCTTCGAGATCTGGTCGTTGACCTACGTGCCCGAAGACGAGGACTTCGAAACGGTGATGGAGCCGGTGGTCCTGCCCTACAACAGCCCGGAATTCCCGCCGATCCCGCGGCAGGACTATTCGAACATCCCGATCCAGCAGAAGGGCCTGCACGCGACCGGATTCGAATTCATGCGCCTTTCCAAGGACGTCGAAGGGCTGATCAGCAATTACGAGCGGATTATCGACGGCTATCTGAAGGGCCTGCCGCAGGACCAGCTCGCCAAGGCCATCCACAAGTTGGGAGGCAACTTCGACGGGCCGATCGAGGATCTCGGCTTCTGAAACACGCGCGGCCGAGGATGCTTCTAAAAACTCCCGGCCCGCTTACTTGCCAACGCGCATGGCCGGCGGGATCGGCAACATCTCCACTCTGCCGGTGGCGACATCGTAGACGGCCGGAACGACCTTGAGCTCTCCGGCCTTCACTTTCGCTTCCACGACCGGTGAAGAGTTGATCAGCGTCGCCGCCTGGATCACCGCATTCTGGCGCGTGACGACCATGGGATCGCTGCTGGCGCTCATGTAGACCGCAGGAAGCAGAGCCGGGAACAAGGCGCTGATCTGGCCCGGCACTTCCGGGTTCTCGATCGCCGCCTTCACGGCGCCGCAGCTGGAGTGGCCCATCACCACCACCGCCTTGATGCCCAGAACCGCAACGCCGTATTCGAGGCTGGCGATGATTTCCGGCGTCGTGATATTGCCCGCGACGCGGGTGACGAAGAGGCGGCCGATGGGCTCGTCGAACACCATTTCCACGGGAACGCGCGAATCCGCGCAGGACAGCACACCGACGACAGGCCATTGGCCCTCGGCCGCGCGGGCCTTGATGATCGCGAGATCCTTCAAGTGCGCGGTCGGCGCCCCCGCCACGAAGCGCGCATTGCCGTCCATGACTTCCTTGAGGGCCTGCTCGGGGGTCAGCGTGTTGTCCGGCCCCGCTTCGGGCGCCGCAGCAAGGGCTGGGGCGGTCGCGCCAAGGCCGATTGCGGCGACCGCGCCGGTCGCGGCCAAAGTTTCCAGCAATTCGCGGCGCGAGGTCTTGCTGCACTTGGCTGGGTTTTCGGTCAGGCTCTGGTTCGACGACATGACAAGCTCCGGCTGAGGTGCTGCGAAGGCTAAATGCCGCCACCCGCACCGCGCTTGTCGAAATCCGGCAAAATCCGTCGTTTCGCCGGGTCGTTATCCTGAGTCAGCCGAGGCCGGGTTCTGCCGACAATGCCTCGGTCAAGGCGCCGACAAGCGCCTTCACCTTCTTCTGCCGCCATTGCGGCAAAGGTGCGACCAGCCAGTAGCCCCGGCGCGACGGCGTCGTCGCGCGGATCACGTCCCGCTCGTTCTCGCCGATCAGGCCTTCTGCCAGCAGGCTGGGAACGCGAGCGCGGCCAAGGCCCGAGCGAGCGGCGGCTATGGCTTGCCCGGCATCGCTGACGGCGATCGCGGGCTTGGCCTCCTCGCCGTCCTCACCCTCTTCGGCGCCGGGCGTGGGATCGCCGGGCCATCCGATCCAGTCGCCCTCTCCCACTTCGACCCATTCCGCCGATCCCAGCGCAGACCCTTCCAGTTCGCCGGGACCGTCGGTCCAGCGTACCGCAAGGTCGAGGTTGGCTTCGGTGAAGTCGGTCAGCTCACCATCGACGATGACGTAGCGCACTTGCGGATTATCCGCCCGGAACGCGGCCAGACGGGGCGCCAGCCAGGCGGCGAAGAACTCGCGCGGCGCGGCGATGGTGTAGACATGGCTCGACTGGCCCGCCTGCATGGCCTGCACCGCATCCTCGAAATGCAGGAAGCCGGTGCGCAGGGCGGCAAGGCCTGCGCCCGCTTCGTCGGTCAGTTCCAGCCCCTTGCTCGTGCGGCGGAACAGCACGACGCCGAGCAGATCCTCCAGCGCGCGGATCTGCTGGCCGACTGCGGCCGGGGTCACCGCCAGCTCGTCGGCGGCACGGGTGAAGGAAAGGTGACGGGCCGCTGCATCGAACACGCGCAGGGCATTGAGGGGCAGGTGCGTGCGCTTCATGGCCGTTCCCTATGCGCTGGCTTGCGCGCGGGCAATGGAGAACTGGCCCGGGACGATATCGAATGCGCGCTGCACGCTCCCGAACCGGAAAGCCGGAAGACATCAACGCGCCGTAGCAGGCGCCGCCAGAGGGAAAAACGGGATCGCGGCCTCCACCTCGGTGCCGTCGTCGCGCAGGAAGGTATAGCGGCCTTCCATCGATCCCTGCGGGGTCGGCAAGGGACAGCCGGACACGTAGTCATGGCTGCGGCCGGGCGCGATCACGGGCTGCTCGCCCACGACACCTTCGCCGTCCACCGTGCTGACATCGCCGTTGCCGTCGGTAATCCGCCAGTGACGCGTCATGAGCTGGAGCGTCTCGTCGGAATCGTTCTCGATGCGGATATGGTAGACCCAGAACCATTTGCCCGCCTCGATGCGCGATTGCTCGGGCAGGAAATTGACGGCGACCCTCACGGTCACGCCGTCCGTCATCGCGGTATGTTGGAAGAATTCCTTCATAACGCCCGCCAGCCTAACGAGGAATTGCCCGCGCGACAACTGCGCAGCGGAAACCCGTTCCGCGTCACTTGTACCGATTCCAGCCAGAGCGTGGCCTCCGGGCCACGGGCGATCCCGACTGCAGGGATCAGGCCATGCCCCGGCTGACTTCGCCGCAAGGACCGGGTGTCAGAGACCGGCCTTGGTCAGCGCCTGGTCGAGGTCCTCGATAAGATCGTCGGCATCCTCAAGGCCCACGTTGATGCGCAGCATTCCTTCGGAAATGCCCATGGCCTCGCGCCCTTCCGGGCCCATGTTATGGTGCGTGGTCGACGCCGGATGGCACATCAGCGAACGCGAATCGCCGATGTTGTTGGAAATGTCGATCAGTTCCAGCGCATCCAGCAGGGCGTGCGCCTGCTGGCGGCCACCGTCGAGCACGAAGCTGAAGATCGGCCCGCAGGCATCCATCTGCTTCTGCGCCAGCGCCTGCTGCGGATGGCTGTCCAGCCAGGGGTGCAGGATCTTCGGCACGCGCCCGGCCACGAATTCACCCAGTCGGAGCGCGTTCTCGCTCTGCTTTTTGGCGCGAAGGTCCAGCGTTTCCAGCCCCTTCAGCACGACCCAGGCATTGAAGGGCGAAAGGTTCGGCCCGGTGTTGCGCTGGAACGGAAGAAGCGTGTCGTTGATGAATTCCTCGCTGCCGCATACCGCGCCTGCCAGGACACGGCCCTGCCCGTCCATCAGCTTGGTCGCGGAATAGGCGACCACGTCCACGCCGAATTCCATCGGACGCTGCAGCGCGGGCGAGCAGAAGGCATTGTCGACCACGGTGGTGATGCCGTGCGCCTTGGCGATGTTGCAGATACCCTCGATGTCCGCGACGTCCATGGTCGGATTGGCGGGCGATTCGAAGAAGAAGACCTTGGTATTGGGGCGGATCGCCGCTTCCCAGGCTGCGAGGTCGGTGGCATCGATCACCGTCACTTCGATCCCGAAGCGCGGCAGCAGGCTGTCGCCCAGCCAGCGGCACGAACCGAAGGCGGCGCGGGCCGAAACCATGTGATCGCCCGCCGAAAGCTGGCAGAGCAGCGCCGCGGTCATCGCCGCCATGCCCGAAGCCTGCGTGCGGCACGCTTCCGCGCCTTCGAGCAGGGCAATGCGCTCTTCCAGCATCTGCACGGTCGGGTTCTGGAGACGCGAATAGGTCATCCCGTCGTCCTCGCCCATGAAGCGGGCGGCGACCGTGGCGGCATCGTCATAGCTGTAGCCGGAGGTCAGGAACAGCGCTTCGCTGGTCTCCCCCATTTCCGAGCGCCAGGTTCCCCCGCGAATCGCGCGGGTGGCCGGGCGCCAGTTGCGGGTCTTCGAGCGGTCCTGTCCGGTGGTGCGTTTCATGGGCCAAGCCTCTAGGATCGCGAAAGCGCCAGTGCAAGGCAGCAATCCTCTTCCCATGCAACCTTCCGTCGCCAGCGGCATCGGTGGAGCACGTTTCAGCCAGTCTTGCAGTCCTCTCACTTCGCCCTTATTCCGCCCCTCCGATGCCGAACGCTTCGCGCAATGACCGAGATCCGATCGGCTGGAGCCTGATCGTGACGGGCCTGTTCCTGGCCCTCGCCCTGTTCCGTCTGGCGGAGCCGAACCGCTATTATTTCGATGAAGTTCATTACGTTCCCGCCGCGCTCAAGCTGCTGGAACTGATCCCGGCCAATCGCGAACATCCGATGTTCGGGAAGGAAGTGATCGCCGGCTTCATCTGGCTCATCGGTGATCGTCCCGTCGCCTGGCGCATCGGCCCCCTGCTGTTCGGCGCCATGGGCCTGCTCGCCTTCGCGCGGTTCGTCTGGCACCTGTCCGGCCGCCGCCGCGCCACGATCACGGCCACGGTGCTGCTCGCCACCAATTTCATGTGGTTCGTCCAGAGCCGCATCTCGATGCTCGACATGATCGAGGCGTCGCTCTGCATGATCGGGCTCTGGCAGTTCACGGCCGCCTTGCGCACGAAGACCCGCAGCGGCGCGCGCGCGCACCTTGCGGCGGCAGGCATTGCGCTCGGCCTGTCGCTCGGCGCGAAATGGAGCAGCGCTCCGGCGCTGGCAGTGCCGGGCCTCTGGTTCCTCGCGCTGCGCATCCGTGAAACCGGGTGGAAGTTCCTGGGCCACAAGGGCGCCGGACCGATCCCCGGCATCTCGCTGGTGGAAGCTGCCTTCTGGCTCGGGCTGCTGCCGCTCATGGTCTACTGGGCGACATATGCCCCAGCCATGTTCTACACGGTCCGGCCGATCGCGCCTTGGGACTTCATCGAACAGCACAGACACATGATCGCGCTGCAGGACAGCGTGAAAAAGCCGCATCCCTATCGCAGCTACTGGTACCAGTGGATGGTCGACTGGCGCCCGATCTGGTACCAGTTCGAGAATATCGACGGGCACCAGCACGGCATCGTGATGCTAGGCAATCCCTTCTCCATGATCGCCGGCCTTTTCGCGCTGGTCTGGGGCGTTTGGGCATCGATCTGCCGCGCCCGGCGCGATGTGCTGACCGTGGTGCTGCTCTATGCCGGAACACTGGGCATCTGGATTGTCAACGGCAAGCCGATCCAGTTCTACTATCACTACCTGCTGCCCGGCGCTTTCCTGATGGCGATCCTCGGCTTCGCACTCGACACGCTGTGGAACCGGCGCGATCGCTGGCGCCATCTGGCGACGGTCACCATGGTCGCATCGGTGGGCATTTTCGTGGTGTTCTACCCGATCATCTCGGGCGCGCCGCTGCCGACCAAGGAATTCTACAATTTCTGGATGTGGTTCCCGAACTGGCGCTGAAACCGACCCCTCTCAGTCAGCAGCCTGCATCTTTTCCCGATAGTCCGCCTGCATCTCCGCCGTCAGCACTTCGACGATGCGGTCGCCCTCGATCAGCAGTTCGATCGTTCCCGCGCTGCCCTGGGACCTGCGGTAGCGCGCGGGCCAACCCTCCCTTCCGGCAACGGCGAAGACTTCCGCGATCGTCCGTGACGTCGAGAGGGCGACGCGGCTTTCGTCGGCAAGCGGCGACGTCTCGTGCCGCGAGGTGATCTCGAGATCGGGTCCGTTGGCGCCGCGCAAGGTCCAGCCCCCCGGCGCCGCGACGATCCGGCAGTCGAGGATCTGCGCCAGTACCTCCGCCACATGGCGCGGGTCGCGGGCGTTTATGGAAACGCGTAGTATCATGATGTCGCCCTGCCCTGTCGGTAGCAGGCGAAGACAGGATCGCGCCTCCCCGTGCAAAGGGAAACCGCCGAACGACGCATCCGCGCCGTCGAAGGTCGTTTCAGCTAAAGCGCGTTCTCACGCGCAGGACCAGCGCGGCTACCAGCCCGCCCAGTCCGGCAATCGCCATGTCCTTCTGCGGATCCCACGGATCGCCCTGCTGGCCGTTGTAGGCAAGCGCATCAGGCCCGGCCATGAACACCGTGAGCAGCCATTCGAAGATCTCATAGAGCGCGCTTGCGGCGAGCACAAAGCCGACCGCGATACATGCCGCAAAAGTCGGCGACAGCGCCTTGTACCGGACCAGCCAGCACGAGATCGGATGAACCCAGAGCGCGCCGAACGCGAAATGGACCAGGCGATCCCACGAATTTCTCTCCAGACCCAGCAGGGCCGCGGGGGAAGGCAGTCCCAGCGCCCGTACCCAGTCCTCGTAAGGAACGTAGGAGTAGATGTAGCGCCCACCGATCGTATGGAGCGCCAGGAACAGGCAGACGCAGGACACCGCGCTCGTCGGCATCGGCCAGCGGCGCAGCGAGGCGCCGATACCGGCCAGGATCGCCAGCGTCGGCAGGTTCTGCATCGGCGCCAGACGCGGAAACGGCGTGTCCAGCAAGCTGAACAACGCCGCCATGCCCGTCAATACGAGCAAAAGGATCTGTCCGCGCGGCAGGCCATGCCGCATCGTCATGGGTTCAGTACTTGCCCCAGACGAACTTCGAAGAAAGCGCGAAGTTGAACACCGAGGCCAGCAGCACGCCGGTGATGACCGCGAGGACATCGTGGATGCCGATCGTCTTGAGCACCGCAGCCGAGCCGATGTTGGTGAGCAGGCCCAGCGAGCAGGTCAGCGCGAACTGTGCCCAACCGCGCATCAGCGGAACGAAGCCGCGCAGGCGCTTGTCCGAATAGGTCAGTTCGTTGTTGAGAACGAAGTTGAACGTCATCGCCACGACAGCGGCGATCGTGTTCGAGATGTTGAACGTCGCGCTCTCGGACCAGTTTCCGTAAACGAAGCGCTCGGCGAACACCAGGTGAAGCATCACCCACAGCACGCTCAACTGCACGAGCACGCCCAGCGCACCGACGGTGCCGAACAGCGCGAAACGGGTCGGAATGATCCGGCCAAGCCACTTGTCGTAAAGGCCCACGAGGAATTCGAACACGACGGTCTGGTCCAGTTTGCTTTCGCCTTCCGCACGTGCCGCGAAATGGAGCGGGAACTCCTTCACGCGAAGCGGACGGTCGACGGTTGCGAGAATATCGAGCAGGATCTTGAAGCCCACGCCGGAAAGGCGGTGCGCATCGGCACGCAGGGTTTCGGTGCGCAGCATGAAGAACCCGCTCATCGGGTCGGTCAACTCGACGCCGGTCACCTTGTTGGCGATGCGGTTGGCGAGGCCCGAAGCCTTGACGCGGTCGGGTCGGCCCCAGGCCTCGGTGCTGGCGCCCTCGGCAAAGCGCGAGGCATAGGCAAGGTCGTACTCACCCGAAGTGATCGCCTTGAGCATGCCCGGCAGCAGCGCGGGATCGTGCTGGTGGTCGGCATCCATCACCGCCACGACCGGCGCGGCGGTGGAGCACATGCCCTCGATCGCCGCACTGGCAAGGCCGCGCCGCCCGATACGCTGGATGCAGCGCACGCGCGGATCGACCAGCGACAGGCGGCGCGCCTCGTCGGACGTGCCGTCGGGGCTGTTGTCGTCCACGAAGACGGCTTCCCAGGCCACACCCTTGAGCGCGACATCGAGGCGTTCGATCATCGTCGCGATGTTCTTGCGTTCGTTATAGGTGGGCAGGACGACCGCCAGCTCCAGCGGCCTGGCGGTAACTTCCACCGCTCCAGCCCCGTCCATTCCTGCAAGATCCGAACCAGTAATGCTCATGCGCCCCGTGATAGGTAGTAAATCTGAATAAACATTATCGCTCGAAAAGGCCCGAGGGCCTTTCCGGCGACGAGATCTTACAAACGTTCGACGACGGCGTCACCGATTTCACGCGTGCCTGCCGTGCCGCCGAGATCGCCGCCCTTGATGCCGTCGGCCAGCGCCTTGGCGACCGCCGCCTCGATCCGGGCCGCTTCCACTTCCAGGCCGAACGAATGGCGCAGCAGCATCGCCGCCGAGAGGATCGTCGCCATCGGATTGGCAAGCCCCTTGCCCGCGATGTCCGGCGCCGAACCGTGGATCGGCTCATAGAGGCCAAGCGTGCCTTCGGCAAGGCTGGCCGAAGCGAGCAGGCCGATCGAGCCCACGCACATCGAAGCCTGGTCGGAAAGGATGTCGCCGAACAGGTTGCCGGTGACGATCACGTCGAACTGGCCCGGGTTCTTAACCAGCTGCATCGCCGCATTGTCGACGTACATGTGGCTGAGTTCGACTTCGGGGTATTCCTTGGAAACCTCGATCATCACGTCGCGCCAGAGCTGCGAGGTCTCCAGCACATTGGCCTTGTCGACCGAGCAGAGCTTTTTCGAACGCCCCATCGCGGCCTTGAAGCCGACATGGGCGATGCGGCGCACTTCGTCTTCGGCATAGGACATCATGTCCCAGCCCTGACGGCGCCCGTCTTCGAGCGTGCGCATGCCCTTCTCGCCGAAGTAGACGTCGCCGTTGAGTTCGCGCACGATCAGCAAGTCGATCTTGCTGGCCACTTCCGGGCGCAGCGTGGTCAGGTCCTCAAGGCCTGCGAAGACTTGCGCCGGGCGCAGGTTCGCGAACAGGCCGAGTTCCTTGCGCAGGCCAAGAATCGCCTGTTCCGGGCGCAGATGGCGCTCCAGGTGGTCGCACGAGAAGTCGCCCACGGCACCGAACAGGATCGCCTGCGCGGAGCGGGCAACATCCAGCGTTTCGGCAGGAAGCGGATGGCCGTGCTTGTAGTAGGCGGCACCGCCGACGTCGCCCTCGACCAGTTCCAGGCCGGGAAGTTCAAGCTTTTCGAGGACGCGCACCGCCTGCTCGGTGACCTCGGGACCGATCCCGTCTCCTGCAAAAACCGCGATACGCATGTCGTTCTCCGCTTGCTTCTCAGCCATGAATCCGTGCCAGCCGCTCGCGCAGCAGGACGCGCGACCCCATAACGTCTCCGCGCCGATCGGCAAGCGGATAGCGCGCAAGTTCCTGTCCGAGCCGGTCGAAAGTGGTCAGGATGGCACCCCAATCGTCGTCCTCCGGGCGGCCGACAGGCACGCCGTAGCCCAGTTCCCGCAGCAACAGCACCTCATAGGAAAGCAGCGGCAAGGCCCAGCCCCGCGCGGAGGGCGCGAAGCATATGGCATCCAGCAGGGCGCCGAGCGCGTCGTAAAGCGCAGGAAACGGCTGCCGCTCGGGCAAGGCCATCGCCGTGAGCGCCGTGACCCAGGCGATCGCCGCGGCGGGGAGCGGCTCACCGAGCCAGGGGCCGCGACTGGTGACCAGTTCGATCCGCGCGAAAGGAAGCTGACTGTCGCTTTTCGAACGAATATCCGCTTCGACGAGATTGCCGGGGATCAGCACCGGCCGCAATTCCCGCCCCCGACCGCCTGCGACATAGGCAGCGACCACGCCCGCCTCGGCCGTAAGCACCCGCGCGATGACCGCCGTTTCGCCGTGGGGGCGGGCGGCACAGACGATGGCGGAGGCGCGAAGCTGCATGGGCGGATTTAACGACGCTCAGGGAAAACGCAAAACGCGGGAGAAATCCCCCGCGTTGTAGTTGGCTTCACCAGGAAATGGCCTTTACTGGCCGGATTTGGCTTCCAGAGCCTCGATACGCGCCTTGAGCGTTTCCACTTCGCCGCGTGCGGTGGCGGCGAGTTCCTTCACCGCTTCGAATTCCTCGCGGGTGACATAATCCATGTCGCCCATCAGTTCCTTGAAACGCTCACGCGCATTGTCGCGCGCCTCGCGGCCCATGCCGGCGAGCGTGCCGGCAGCACTGTTCATCATCTTGACGAAATCGGCGACGAAGGGGTTTTCGCTTTGCATGGCGCCTATTTGGTAGTTTGCGCGAAACCGCGCAAGAGGGCGCCGCGATTTTCCGCTCAGATCTCGAAACGCTCCACCGCGCGCGGACCTTCCGCACCGTCCAGTGCGGGATTGGCCTGAAGGAAGGCATAGTTCAGGTAGGTCGCAAAGCAGATCCAGACGAGATAGGGCAGCAGCAGCAGGGCCGCGACCGGGCGGATCCTTGCGAAGAGCGCGATCGTCAGCACAACGGCCAGGTCGAGCACGCCGATCACGATCAGCGCGCTCGTCATCTGGTGCGCGCCGAAGAACACCGGGCTCCAGGCCAGGTTCAGCGCGAACTGCACGGCGAAGACGGTCACCGCCAGCGCCCGCCCCCTTGCCCCGCGCGCCGCGCAGATCATCGCGAGCGAAATACCCATCAGCACGTAGAGCAGCGTCCACACCACCGCGAAAGTGATCGGCGGCGGATAGATGCCCGGCTTTACCAGCGCATCGAACCAGGGATTGCCCGGCCCGCTCTGCGCCATCCGGCCGGACACGAAGCCCATGAGCACGACCAGGGGAACGAGCACGAGTGCCCAGCGCAGCAGGCTGGCTCGCAACTGGCCGGACGAGGCGATCAGGTTCATTCCCTTGGCACTCCCGAATCAGGAAAAACCGCGATGGTGCGCGAGTTGTGTAACGAGCTTGCCCCGCGCGCAATCGTCCGCCGGCGGGAAATTCATCCGCGCTGCGCCGAAACGAGGAACTCTACATTGCCCTCCGGGCCCTTGATCGGACTTTCGACTATGCCCTGGATGACCCAGCCATCTGCTTCCAGCCAGTCGCGCACTTCGTTGCAAACCCGCTCGTGCAAGGCAGGATCGCGCACGACTCCGCCCTTGCCCACTTCGCTGCGCCCCACCTCGAACTGCGGCTTGATCAGCGCCACGAGGCGGCATTCGCGCGCCGCCAGACGAAGCGGCACCTCCAGAACCTTGGCAAGGCCGATGAAGCTGGCGTCGCAGACCACCCAGTTGCACGCGGCATCGATCTGCGCAGGGGTGAGAATGCGGGCGCTGGTTTGCTCCAGCACGGTCACGCGCGGGTCCTGCCGCAGCTTCCACGCCAGCTGATTGGTGCCGGAATCCACCGCGAAGACGCGTTCAGCGCCATTGCTCAGGAGAACGTCGGTGAAGCCGCCGGTCGAACTGCCAATGTCCATGGCGACGGCACCGGCGGGGTCGAGCTGAAAGTGCTCGATGGCATGGGCCAGCTTGATGCCGCCGCGCGAGACCCAGGGATGATCCCGTCCGCGCACCTCCAGCGGAGCGTCTGCCTTGATGCTCTGGCCGGGTTTGGCGATCTTGGTCTCGCCGGAAAATACCAGCCCCGCCAGCACCAGCGCCTGCGCGCGGGTACGGCTTTCCGCCAGCCCGCGATCGACCAGCATCTGGTCGACCCGCGCCTTACCAGTCTTGGGGGCCGGGGCTGTTTTCTTTTCGACGGGGTGGGGTTCGATCGGGTCGGTCATGGCTTTTGCATACTTGAGATGGGCGGCGCCTCATTCCATACCAGAGGGATGAAGGCAAATCCGCGCCGGCGCACCGACGCCCTTTCGTTCCCCCGCATCTTGTCCCGCAGGCTGCTGGCAACCGCTCCCCTGACCGCTCTGGTGCTCGTCGCCGCCTGCGTTCCGGCGACCAAGCCCCCCGTGCAGGCACCGCGCCCCGCCCCGGCAACGCCGGCCCCGCCGCCGCAGCCCGCCCCGCCCCCGCCAGCCGACTGGCGGGACGCGCCGCAGACTCCTGGCGACTGGCGCATCACCAGCCCCGGCATCGCCAGCTTCGCCGATGGCGCCTTCGGCATCCGCTGCAATCGCGCCTCTTCCACGATCTCGCTGTTCCGCGCCGGAACGGCAGCGGGCCAGACCACACTCTCCATCACCACCTCGGATACGACTCGCGCGCTTGCGGCAAGGCCGGTGAGCGGCGGCGTTCAGGTGGACCTGCCCGCGCGGGACCGCATCCTTGATTCGATGGCGTTCAGCCGCGGCCGGTTTGCCGTGCTGGCCCAGGGCATGCAGCCGCTCTACATCCCGAGCTGGACCGAGATTTCCCGAGTCATCGAAGACTGCCGCTAAGGCCGAATAACCGGCATTCGTGCATGCCCTGTACGAATGCCGGTGCGCCCGTTGTTCCGGGCTCGAAGCCTCTGCGTACAAAAGCGCACGGGACTCGTCCTGCCGCACAACTCCGAATCCCAGCCGATTCGCCCGTAAATTCCGCCAATTTCAAAGGTTTGTAGGCCGCATTTTCCAGCCCCCAGAAGCGACCCTTTTAACGGGCGAACGGGCTGGGGAAAACTTGCCGAAGCCTCGATAATGACCGCAAAAAAGATGATTGCAAGGCTTGTTGTGCGCTGCGGAATCGGACACAAATTTGCTCAGGACGACGGCCCCGGGAAACGCGCCCAGGAGTTTCCGAAGTCCAGCCGCTTCGGTGCAATATCCAGGGCGGCAACCTTGGCTCAACAGCGCGAAAGGAGGTGATCCGATGTCTCATGGTTCAGCAGAGAGGTCGGCAATTTCCGTCGCGAGGCATTATCGCCAATTCTGATCTGGCGATAAAGGCTTTCGCTGGCGGCACTTCCGGCCGCTGACCATGCGAAGGGCCGCACCGGGCAACCGGGGCGGCCCTTCTCATTTTGGGTCTTCCATTGGTTTTGGTGTACCGGAGGTCATGCTGCACGATCCCTGGCGCATCCACGCAACAGCGACCGGCAAATTTCGCACTGGCCCTGCCCCGACCGTAAAGGCTAAAGCCCTCGCTGGAACGCCTTCGCGTGCGCGCCGGAGCCTTCAGAGGCACGGCTAGAGCGCTTGGCAGCGCAAGTATCAAAATTACTTTTCGGTTGCCATTGTTGTAATTTTCATTCAACAGCGCCCGGAAACGCATACAAGAGGACTTCGTTAGATGGCGACGATCGCCGATGCCGGCCTGACTTTCACCACCCTCCCCCATCCCTCGCCCGTCAGCGCCGAGCAGCGCGAGTCCGTGCTTGCCAATCCCGGATTCGGCACGAACTTCTCCGATCACATGGTGACCATCGAATGGACCGAAGGACAGGGATGGCACGATGCCGTCATCGGTCCGCGCCAGCCGATCGCGCTCGACCCGGCAGCTTCGGTGCTCCACTACGCACAGGAAATCTTCGAGGGTCTCAAGGCCTACGTCCAGGCCGACGGCTCCGTCGCCCTGTTCCGTCCCGAAGCGAACGCGGCCCGCTTCAACCAGTCCGCGCAGCGCCTCGCCATGCCCGAACTGCCCGAAGCGGTTTTCGTGGAAGCCATCGAACGCCTCGTGAAGCTTGACCGGGCCTGGATCCCCGCCGGAGAAGGCGCCTCGCTCTATCTGCGCCCCTTCATGATCGCCACCGAGGCCTTCCTCGGCGTGCGTCCGGCCAAGCAGTACAAGTTCATCGTCATCGCCAGCCCGGCGGGTAACTACTTCAAGTCCGGCGCCCCGGCCGTCTCGATCTGGGTTTCGGACTATACCCGCGCCGCCCCCGGCGGCACCGGCGCGGCCAAGTGCGGCGGCAACTATGCCGCCAGCCTCGTGCCGCAGGCCGAAGCCATCTCGCGCGGCCATGACCAGGTCGTCTTCCTCGATGCCGCCGAGCACAAGTGGATCGAGGAACTGGGCGGCATGAACCTCTACTTCGTGTTCGAGGACGGCACCTTGCTGACGCCTGCCCTCACCGGCACGATCCTGCCCGGCATCACCCGCGACAGCCTGCTGCAGCTGGCGCGCGAGGAAGGCCTCAACGTCGTGGAGGGCAAGTACAGCCTGGACCAGTGGCGCGAGGATTCGCAGTCGGGCAAGCTGATCGAGACTTTCGCCTGCGGAACCGCTGCGGTGGTCACGTCGGTAGGCAAGGTTTCCGGCCGCGACGGTGAATTCACCATCGGCTCCGGCGGTCCCGGTCAGCTGACGGCAAAGCTGAAAAATCGCCTCGTCTCGATCCAGCGCGGCGAAGCGGCGGATACCCACAACTGGATCCGCAAGGTCGCCTGACCACGCGCGTCCATCGGTTTTCCGAGAGTCCGGGGCATCAACCCCGGACTTTTTTCATGCGCCTGCCGGGGTCCTGGTAATCCGCATGAAGCGCCGAAAATCGGCGTGTACGGGCTCGGCATCCTTCTGAAGCTCAACCGCCAGCGATACATGGGCAAGGCTGAGCAGCAGATTCATCAGGCGCTCGTCGGCGGCATCGAACGCGTCCAGTCCCCGCCTGTCGAGATGATCGAGCGCTGCGTCCAGCAGATCGCGGCCCGCCGCGTAAAACGCTTCCCGCTCTTCCCTGGAAGAGGTGCCGCGCCGGACCGCGCGGGCAGCCGATCCGGCCAGGGCCCATTGGGCAACGAAAGGTTCCAGCGCGGCAAAACCGGCAGGCAGAAGATCGCTCATCGCGCCGCCTCCGGTTGCCCGCCACGATGCCCTCGCACTTTGCGATCGACCTCGTTGAACAAGTGCCGACAGAGGGATTCCTGCGCCTGGAAATGGATGTGACGCAGCGCCCCACTGGCGAGCCCCTTATGCCCGCGCTCGATCACCGAGCGATCTTCGGCATGGACATCCCGCGCCGTGGCCATCACGTATTCTCGGGAAAAGCGCTCGCTGGCGCTCTCATCCTCACCAATCCAGTAGAGCCGGATCACACCGCGCGAACGGTCTGGAGCGATCGGCATGACCATGTGCGAAAAATGCTGCACGGGTGAGCCGAACAGGAAGAAGTTCGGAAAAAGCGCGAGGTAGTCTTTCACTGTATCGCTTCCCAAAAGGCCGTCCGCCATGGCCGAGGCGCCGCCCCGCCGGAACGCTTCACCCTGGATCGGTGCAGGCGCCGGCATGCGCGGATTGCTCCAAATCCGCTGCGTACGATGAGCCCCGTGAAAACCATAGGAAACGGGGTAACCGAAAGGGTTGTCCGCACTGCAGACCGGCTGGGCCGCAGCCGGATGAATGAAGCGCAGATGGTAGTTTTCCTGGAAGTTGTCGAACGTCAGCTTCCAGTTCGCATCGATCTCGTAGACATATTCGGAGAAGGTCGTCGCCGCCGCCACCGGCATCGCCTCCAGCTTTTCGGCCAGCGGCCCCAATTCCTCGCGCAGACTGACGCCCGGCTCTCCGCAGTGAACGAAGATGAGCCCCGCTATTACCTCGCAGCGGACGGGCGGCAGCGCGCAGTCTGCCTTGGCGACGTGAAAGGATTCGAAATCGGGCGCCGAGACCAGCGCTCCGTCCAGGCCGAAAGTCCACATGTGATAGGGACAGCTGAAAGTGCTGCGACGCCCATCCGCGGCATCCACCAGCTGCGTTCCGCGATGCGTGCAGACATTGTGGAAAGCACGGATCTCGTCATCCCTGCCCCTCACGATGAGGATGGAAGCTTTCAGCACCTCGATCTCGCGGCGCATGAAACTTCCGCGCTCAGGCAACTCGCAGACGTGGCCCAACTGCATCCAGCTTTGCCGAAACACCGCTTCCCGCTCGCGCTCGAACCAGTCGCTATCGTAATAGGGCGCGGCCGGAACCGGCGCGGTGCCGAGCCAGGCCAGCTCGTCCTTGCCGACCGGCGCGAACGCAGTCGCCTCAGCGTTCATAAGGGCATCTCCCATTTCCTCGTTATGGAAACAGGCTAAGCCGCTGCCTCAAATTACAACAGCACTGTTGGAAATCTATCGCCCCGGCGTAACACCGATCAATCGCAGCATCGCGATCTGCGTGCGGGACAGCCGATCGACGGTCTCTTCCAGCGAAAGGTCCGGCCTCACGCTGCTGCGATAGACGCGCGGACCGATCATCGCCCAGGTCAAAAGGAATGTGGCAAAGCCTTCGGCATCGATCTCCGCCGTATCCTCACTCTCCCGCAACTGGGTACGCAGCCCTTCGACCAGAGCATCCCAATGCGGGTAGCGCTGGCCGATATTGCCCGAAGCGAGAAACTCTTCGGTCCACAAGGCGATCACTTCGGGTTGCTCGATCACGAAGCGGGTGATGAATCGCGTGCGATTCTCGGCCGTGTCCGAGGGGGCAAAAGCCGCTGCAAGCTGATTGGCCGACCATTCGCGCACGGCGGCGAGCAAGGCCTCGCGGCTGTCGAAATGATAGTACACGGTCGTCCGGTTGACGCCCGCCTCTCGCGCGACTTCGGAGAGCGAGAGCGCCTCCGTGCCTTTTTCCGACATGAGCCTGACCGCCGTATCGATCAGCACTTCGTGCGTTTCCTGAAACCCCTTGTTGCGTCGACGCGAAGGTTGCCGTCGGCCCGCTGAAGCTGCCGGCGCCTCGATCATCTTGCTCATTCGCTTCTGCCTGTATTCCCGCGCGACCGAAAGAGGCCGCACACCGTGATCTATAGCATTGATTTAAAATGGGATTCGCAAAAAGTCGAGTGCTCGAAAGAGGAATATGTCGCTTGCTGCGGATTTCGGAAGTCTGTCGTGCCCGGCCTTGTCCCTCCCCTACCCGCTTCCTAGATCGGAGCGCGATACATCAAGGAGTTGCTCATGGCCGATCTCACGTACACGCCGCCCAAAGTCTGGACCTGGGACAAGGGCAATGGCGGCGAATGGGCCAATATCAACCGGCCCGTCTCCGGCGCCACGCACGACAAGGAACTGCCACGCGGGAAGCACCCGCTGCAACTCTACTCGCTGGGTACTCCCAATGGGCAGAAGGTCACGATCATGCTGGAGGAATTGCTGGCGGCAGGAATTGCCGAAGCGGAATACGATGCCTGGCTGATCGACATCGGCGAGGGCGACCAGTTCGGGTCCGGCTTCGTCTCGGTCAACCCGAACTCCAAGATCCCCGCCCTGCTGGACTATTCCGGCGAGGCGCCGGTCCGCGTGTTCGAATCGGGCGCCATTCTGCTTTACCTTGCGGAGAAGTTCGGAAAGTTCGTCCCCGCCAGCTATCCCGAGCGCGCCGAATGCCTTTCCTGGCTGATGTGGCAGATGTCCACGGCGCCCCTGATCGGCGGCGGTTTCGGCCACTTCTATGCCTATGCGCCGGAAAAGTTCGAATATCCCATCAATCGCTACGCCATGGAAACCAAGCGCCTGCTCGACGTCGCCGACAAGCGCCTCGGCCAGACGCGCTACCTGGCGGGCGAGGAATACACGATCGCGGACATTGCAGCCTATGGCTGGTTCGGCGCCTTCGTGCGCGGTGACGCCTACGGCGACGCAGCGACGTTCCTCGACGTGCCGAGCTACAAGAATCTGGTGCGTTGGGGCGAGGAAATCGGCGCCCGTGAGCCGGTCCAGCGGGGCCGCATCGTCAACCGCAAGGGCGACGGTTTCGTCCGCGAACGCCACAGCGCCGCAGACATCGACGCGGTCATCAAGGACTGATCGGGGCAAGTTGATGCCGGTGCGGGAAAACTCTGTGATAGGGGCTTTTCAGCGCCGGCATTAGCCGCTAAGCGCGCAATCCCTGCTGGGGCGTCGCCAAGTGGTAAGGCACCGGTTTTTGGTACCGGCATTCGCAGGTTCGAATCCTGCCGCCCCAGCCAGGGAAATCCAGACATTCCATGTATCGGTGCCGCTAGGTCGGATCGGTGAACACCCCGGACCAATCGTGCTTCATGCTGACGACGTGGATGCCGAGTTCCGCTGCACGGTCCAACGCTTCGGCAAGCGGGCTGAGTACGAAATCACGGTCGTAGGCGAACTCGCGTTCCGCGTCGTCGTGATGCAGCAATAACGCGAGGCGCGGGCCCTCGCCGGAAACCGTATAGCGCAGCATCGCAAGGTCCCCGTCGGAATTCCCGAAGGCCAGGATGGGTCTGCGCCCCACCATCACGTCGATGCTTTGCGGTTTTGCCTCGCGGTCGTTGAAGCAGCCCAGTTCGGCCAGCTTGATGAGCTGCGTCACCCCGCCGCGCTGCTCCACGCGGGTCTTCATGTAGGAGCCGATGATGTTGGCGCGCGGGATGCCGTACACTTCTTCCGAAAAACTGCGCATCAGGTCGGTGCCGCCTGCGGATACCACGAATATCCGAAAATCGTGCGCGCGCAGATAGGCGAGCAATTCGAGCTGCGGCCCATAGGCCAGATCCCGGAACCGTCGGCCCAGTTTCGGATTCTGCGCGGAATTGATCCAGTCCCGCGCGAGGCTGTCGAACGCGTCCTGCGTGATCCCGGCATGAGCCGCTGCGATCGCTTCGAAAATACCCTGTTTGCCGAGACGCTTGATGGCCGGCACATCCACGTCGAGACAGGCCCGGAACGATTCCCGCTCCCGCAGCGAAGGGTCGGCGGCGGCCAGCTTTTCGAGGCGATCGTGCGCGAAGTAGAGCTGGGCCTGAAGCGGGCGCTCGCACCACAAGGTGCCGTCGTTGTCGAAGGTGGCCACGCGATCGGCAGGCGGGAGGAAATCGGGGCTGCCCGGCGCGGTGATGCGCTCCACGAAGCGCACGATGGCGGACTTGATCTTGCCGTCACGCCAGGATGCAAGGGATTCGGCGCTCATCTTATTCTCCGATGGAATCAATGTGAGAAGTGCGGCCCCCACTCAAAAGCCGCCGCTCAGAACATCATGCCCAGCCCGACGATGCCCACGTTTGCGTCAGGCTCGCCGTTCTCCACGAAGAGGTGCTTGAACTCGAGCTTGGCGTAGATCTTCTCGCTCAGGTTCTGCTCCCAGCCCACGCCCAAACCAACGGCATTGCCGCATTCCCGGCAATCCTTCGACTGCCAGTTCACGCCGGTGAAGATCTTGCTCCTCGGCAGGACTTCGGCACCCACGCGCCCGCCGATGCCCCAGGCGACGCGGGTTCCGCCGGTCAGCAGCTTCTCGGCGGTTCCCTCGACGCCGACGAAAAACGTCTCGTCCAGATCGACGTCATAACCCATCGCCAGACCCGCGATGGCATCGGTTTCCTCACTGGTCCAGCTGACGCCGCCCGTCCCTTCGATATAGGCCTCGTCGGCCAGGGCCGGACGTCCGGCAAGCGCAAGGACGGGGGCAAGGACAGCCGCGACAAAAACGCATGATCTGCGCATAGATGACACTCCCGGCGCGGCCGATCTGGCCGCCCGGGAAGTCTACCAGCGCCTTGCGAGCCGATATCTCGGGAATTGCGCGCCCATTTTCCGGGATCAACCCTGACCGCGCAGCTCCCCCACCCGATCATTGCCGGGCGACACGCGATGCCGCCACAATGGAGGCGAGGCAGGGAACGCTGTCCGTCGTCCAGTCCATGTCGTAGGTGGCTGGCGCTCTCACTCGTTGTTCGCGGCCTTTTCCCGACCCTTGCCCTTGCCGACATCGTCGCGCGGCTTGCCTTTGCTGGTCCGCTGCGCCGCCGCGCGGGCGCCGGACAGGACCGGATCGCAGGCGGCGGACTTGGCATCGCCGACGTCGACGAAAGCCAGCAGCCCCGCCACCGGCGTGACGATCGCCGCCAGTCCGATCCCCGCTCCTGCCCGCCCGACAAGTTCGGGGCTGATGACCTTCAGCGAAGGGCTGGCGAAATGCCCGCCGATGCCTACCGGCGATTGGCCGGAAAACAGGCTGAACTTCTTTCCGTCCGCCCGGATGGCAATATCGACGTCTTCCGTGGCGAAGCTGAAGCCGCCGTTTCCGGTCACCACGTTCTTGCTGGTATCGATCAGGATCGGATCGGTGGCAGCCATGCCGCTGCGCACCGTGAACGCCAGAAGGCCGCAGTTCACCTCGATCGGCTTCTTCAACTTGCCCTGGAACATCTTGGAGACGAAAGTTCCCAGGTCGAGTTCGGCAAGCTGGGCATTCCTGGTCCACAAAGTACCCTTCGGCATGACGAAGGCAATGCGGCCGCTCGATGTCGCCAGGGAATCGTGGATCGTATCCCCGCGCCCTTCCAGACGGATACGCCCCTTGATCGTGCCGGTCGTTCCCGAGTCCGCGACACCGTATCCCGCAAGCAGGCGGCCCATCGGCGTCGGTGCGAGGCGGATATCGTAGCTGATGGCGGAAGGCCGCTGGCGCGTATCGAAGACCAGGTCCGAAATCACGTCGCCCCGCGCCATCGAAAACGTCAAGGGTTCCAGCGCCAGACGGCCGCGCTCGAGCGAGAGCTTCATGGCGATGTTGGAAATCGGCACGTTGCGCGAACGGACCACGCCGATCTTCCAGTCGAGCCCGGCATCGAAGCGCTGCATCGTGGCGACGGGAAGCTCGGCATCGGGAAGTACGCGCTGCGCGCCCGCGCCGGTGGCAGCAGCCGCGGCAACGGCGCCCTTTGCCGCAACGATATCGGGGTTGTAGCCGATGAACGGCGCCGCATCGACGATGTCGAGCCGTCGGGTGGTCAGCACCGCATCAAGGCGCAGCCGCTCGGCATTGGTCACCGTAAAGCGCCCGGAAAGATCCGACTGTCCGAAAGTCCCGTTCATGCCGGTAAAGCGATAGGCCGTGCCCTCCTTCACGAGTTGTGCCTTCAGGTCGTAGCGCCGGGTCTGCGGAATGGCGACGTCGATCACGTTCAGCAGATCCGAGAGATCGCTCCCTTGCGCCGCCACTTTGAGAGGCACGCCCTCCACTTCCGTCAGGGAGGGCAATGTACCGGCCACGTCGATCACGCTGTCCGCCGCCCAGGCCCGCAAGGTCAGCCTGTTTTCACCCCCACTGACGCTCGCATCGGGGGACAGCAACTGTGCGGTCAGACGGAACGGCGTGGTGCGAAAACGCCCCTCTCCCTTGAGGCCCACCGCCTTGCCGATGCGGGTATCACGGGCGACGATGGGATCGATCGCCAGATCCACCATGAGCGGCATCTGGGGATCGACATAGCGCAGCCGCGTGCCGGAAATCGCGGCGCGGTCTATGCGCGGCATCTCGAAGGGCTTGCCGTCGCTGCCGTCTCCGAAAGTCCATGTATTGCGTCGATGCTGCGCATCCCATTCGAGATTGACCCGGCCCTCCTCCAGATCGAGAGCATAAGCGCGCTTCCGCCCGAACAGGAGCGAAAGCGGCGCGATACGCGCCTCGACCCGCTTGGCCGAAAACAGGCTTTTCCGGTCCGCCCATTGCGGGTTCGCGACATCGATGCGCTCCGCCAGGAACTTGATCCGCAGCGGCGCGAAGTAGAGCTGGAAATCCCCGCCGACCTTGATGTCCCTGCCGGAGAGCGACTGGGCGACGTTCTCGAAAGGATGCTTCAGGAAGCGTCCCTTGGTGATAAACAGCACCAGCCAGATCGCGAAGATCGTTCCCACAACGATGAGGACCGCATTGCGGACGATGTGCAGCCTGCGGCGGCGAACCGCCGGGTCGGTACTGGCACGCTTGCCGGGCCTGGAGCCCTTCGATGTTACCGCGGCATCCATGATGGGTAAGATCGCGCGAAGGTGCCATTTGGTTGCCGGATCAAGCCGGGGGCATGGCATAAGTAGGAAAACCGAGGCCCGCGTTAGGCGATAAGCAGCGGTTTCCGGGTGATCTTCTGGTGCAATGTCCCCGGAAGTTCTCGCATGACGCTCGCGCCGCCAAGGGAAAACCCGTTCGTCCGCCATGCCACTGCAATCGCGATAGGCGTGATCACCGCCGCCTTCGCGATCGCGGCGCTCATGTTCGTGGATCAGGGCGCCGGACTGTCGCGGGCGCGCGGCTGGGTGGACCACACCTATATGGTTCGCCGCCACATCTCGCTTCTGGGCGGCCTCTACGAACGCGCTGCTACGGGGCAATCAGGCTATCTGCTGACCCGCAACCCGGATTTCCTGCAGGACTACCGCGATGCTCTGCGCGACGGCAAAGGTGCGGCGAAAGCCGACCCTGCAACGCCCATGCACCGCTCGATCCGGCAGGAACTGATGCTGCTGCGAAACCTGACGTCCGACAATCCGTCCCAACAGGCGAATCTAGACGAACTGGAGATCAGGAACCGGGCCTTGCTGGAGCATCTTGCGACCCAGCAGCTCGATGGCATCAGCGACAGGGAAGCCGCCCTCACGCGCACCAGGACACTGATCGAACGCGTGCGCGAGCAGCTCTCCGTGATGTCGGCCGAGGAGGAGCACCTGCTGCGACAGCGGCGGCAGGTCGATGCGGCCAATCTCGATCACAGCACCCGGCTGACCGCGATCGTCACCCTGCTCTCCTACTTCGGCATCGTCCTCGCCGTATGGCTCTATCAGCGCAGCCGCGCCCGTTCGGCGGCCCAGCAGCGCCTCTACACGCAGGAGCTGGAACGGCGCGAGGAAGAGCTGAAGATGCAGCAGGAGGAACTCAAGGCCTCCAACGAGGAAATCGAAGCTTCGAACGAGGAACTCGAGGAAAAGACCAGTGCGCTGGAAGAACAGAACGAGCGCATCCTGGCCCAGTCGCGCGACCTGGAGGAGGCCAAGCGGTTGGTCGAGGAAAAGGCGTGCGAAGTCGAGCAGTCTTCGAAGTACAAGTCCGAATTTCTCGCCAACATGAGCCATGAACTGCGCACCCCGCTCAATGCGCTGCTTATCCTCTCGCGCGGGCTGGCCGCCAACGAAACGGGCAACCTGACTGCGGAACAGGTCGAGGAAGCGCGCGTGATCCACAACGGCGGGATGGAACTGCTGAACCTGATCAACGACATCCTCGATCTTTCGAAAGTGGAGGCGGGGAAGATCCATGTGCTGAGCGAGGATGCTCCGCTGGACGTCATCATCGGCCATCTGCAGCAGAGCTTCGCCCCCGTGGCGAAAGACAAGGGCGTGGCCTTCCACGTCCTGCGCGATCCGGCCCTGCCCGGGCATATCGAAACCGACATCCAGCGCCTCGAACAGATCGTGAAGAACCTCCTGTCCAACGCGTTCAAGTTCACCGCGAGAGGCTCGGTCACCCTGACGCTGCGTCCAGCCACAGGCAGCGACGCCCTTCAGCGCGCCGATCTCGATCCCGGCAGGGCCATTGCCCTCGCGGTCTCGGACACCGGCGTCGGCATAAGCGAGGACAAGTTTCAGGACATCTTCGAGGCGTTCCAGCAGGAAGACGGCTCGACCGAGCGCCACTACGGCGGCACCGGGCTGGGGCTGACCATAGCCCGCAAGTTCGCGCAGATCCTTGGCGGCGAAATCCATGTCGAGAGCATCAAGGGAGAGGGATCGACTTTCACCCTCTTCCTGCCTTTCGGCCGGACCGGCACCCCATCGAAAGGCTCGGCGCGCTTGCCTTTCATCGCGGACGACCGCGAAGCGATCACTCCGGGCGACCGCGTGGCGCTGGTCATCGAAGACGATGCCGCCTTCGCCGCGACGCTCGCGAGAACCGCCCGCCGCCGCGGCTATAAAGTGCTGGCTGCGGGGGATGGCCGGAGCGGCCTCGCGCTCGCCGCCGAATATCCCGTCACCGCCATCCTCCTCGACCTCCGCCTGCCCGACATCGACGGGTTGCACGTCCTCGACCAGCTGAAACGGCAAGCCGCCACGCGGCCCATTCCGGTGCATATCATTTCGGCCACGGAGGGTGCCGAAGCGCAGGCGCCCATGCGCAAGGGCGCTGTGGGAATCCTGCGCAAGCCGGTGACGGAAGAGGATATCCAATCCGCCTTCGCCCGCATCGAGAAGGGCCGCAGCGGCGAGATCAAGTCTGTGCTGCTGATCGAGGACGACCGCCTGACCCAGACCGCCATCCGCAGTCTCCTCAAGCGGAAGGACCTCGCGATGACTGTTGCGGAGACGGGTTCAGCGGCGCTCGAACGGATCGAAAGCGAGCGGTTCGACTGCGTCATTCTGGACCTCAACCTGCCCGACATGACCGGTTTCGAATGGCTGAAGCTGGCGGAGGCACGCTCGGGAAACCAAGGCGACAGCCCGCCGATCATCGTTCACACCGCGCGCGAACTGACCGAAGAAGAGAACCGGATCCTCGGCAACCACACAGAGAGCATCGTGATCAAGGGAAGCGCCTCCTCGGAGCGACTGCTGGAAGAAGTCACGCTATTCCTGCACAGCGTCGAGGCAAAGCTGCCGGGCCGGGTACAGTCGCTCGGGCATCACGATCCCGACCAGACCCTGAACAACCGCACCGTGCTGCTGGTCGATGACGATATGCGCAATACCTTCGCGCTGTCCAAGGTCCTCAAGAAGCACAGCCTCAATCTCGTCATTGCCGACAATGGGCAGATGGCGCTGGAAAAGCTGAAGGAAAGCGGCGGAATAGAACTGGTCATCATGGATGTGATGATGCCGGTCATGGACGGCTATCAGGCCATGCGGGAAATCCGCCGCAACCCCGACTGGGCCGACCTGCCCATCATCGCCCTCACAGCCCGGGCCATGCCGGAGGACGTGGAGCGCTGCATGGCGGCCGGAGCGAACGACTACATGACGAAGCCTGTCGATATCGACCGGCTTCTTGCGCTCCTGCGGGTCTGGCTGTTCCAGCGTGAGGAAGCGGCATGAGAACCGCCCTCAACGCCTCTGCTCCAATCCCCGGGCGCCTTGCCGAGGACATCGAAGCCATCGAGATATCGCTGCTCCTCGAAGCCATCCGGCGCCGCTGGAGCTATGACTTCACGCAGTATTCGCAGGCCTCGATCCGCCGCCGCCTGGATCAGGCCCGCCGCGCGGCCGGGCTTGCCCATTTCAGCGAAGTGCTTTCGCATGTCCTTCATGACGAGAGCTTCTTCGATCGGCTGCTCGGCGCCATTTCGGTCACCGTGACCGAGCTGTTCCGCGATCCGCCATGCTTCCGCGCGCTGCGCGAACAGTTGATCCCCGTCTTCAAGACCTTCCCCTTCGTCAAGATCTGGTGCGCAGGCTGTGCAACCGGAGAGGAAGTCTATTCGCTGGCGATCCTGCTGCACGAAGAAGGCTATCTGGAGCGCGCCAGACTTTACGCTACCGATTTCAACAGGCATTCGCTCGATATTGGCGAAAAGGGAATATACCCAAGGCGGCTGATCGAGCGCTATGCAGAAAACTACCGTCAGTCCGGCGCGCGGGCGGAACTCTCCGATTATTACAGTTCAAGCTACGATTTCGTGAGGATGAAGGAATTCCTGCGCGAACGGATCGTGTTCTCCCATCACAACCTCGTGACCGACGGCGTCTTCGGAGAAATGAACCTCGTTACCTGCCGCAATGTCCTGATCTACTTCGACAAACCGCTTCAGGAACGCGCGCTGCGGCTGTTCTCGGACTCCCTGCGCCATGGGGGCTTTCTTTGCCTGGGTGCCAGGGAAACCCTCCTGTTTTCGGCAATCGCCCCTCTTTTCGAGGTGCAGGACCGCCGACAGAAGATCTACCGGAAACGGGGAGTTCCTGCCCATGGCTGAGAGCAGGATGGCGTTTCCGCCATGCGCCGATCCGGTCCTGGATCGGCCGAAGATCCTGCTGGTGGACGATCGCTGGGAAAACCTTCTCGCCACGGAGAAAGTGCTGAGGCCGCTAGAGGCCGATATCTTCAAGGCCGCGTCGGGCAACGAGGCCCTGTCGCTCGTCCTGCGGCATGCCTTCGCCATCGTCCTCCTCGACGTGCAGATGCCCGACATGGACGGCTTCGAGACCGCCCTGCTGATGCAGGAGCACGAAAGCATGGCCGGCGTTCCGATCATCTTCGTCACGGCCCTGTCCAAGGAGGAAAAGTACGCCTCGAAAGCCGCCGAGATCGGTGCGGTCGACTACATCTTCAAGCCGATCAACCCCGATATCCTCAAGAGCAAGGTCAAGGTCTACCTCGACCTCCATGTCCAGCGCGCGCAGATCATGCGCCTGAACGCGACCTTGTCCCAATCGAACGAGGAACTCGAACGCTTCGCCTATATCTGCTCGCACGACATGCAGGAGCCCGTGCGGATGATGAACGCCTTCGCCGGCCTGCTCGCGGAAAGTGCGGAAGACCGGCTGGACGATGACGGCAGGCGTTACCTTTCCTTCATCCTCGACAATGCCCGCAGGATGCAGAAGATGATCGGCGACATCCTGACATTTTCACGGATCGGCCGGGAAGAAATCACGCTCGAAACCGTCGATTGCGAGGAAATTTTAAGCGAAATACTCTCGGAATTCGATGACACCATCCGCAAGACCCAAGCCGAAGTAACCTACGCGCGCCTGCCCTGCCTCGAAACCAGTTCGACCCTGGTGCGGGTCCTGTTCCAGAACCTCATCGGCAATGCGCTCAAGTTCCAGGATGGAGACCACCCTCCCGTCATCGCCATCGCCGCCGAGCAACGCGGGAAGTTCTGGCGCTTTGCCGTCAAGGACAACGGCATCGGCATCGACGACAGCTTTCGCACGCGCATCTTCACGATCTTCCAGCGCCTTCACCGCAAGGAAAACTACCCCGGCACCGGGATCGGCCTCTCGACCTGCCGCAAGTTCGTGCAGCTATGCGGCGGCGACATCGACTTCACCTCGGTGCCGGGCCAGGGCAGCACCTTCCATTTCACGCTACCGGCCTGAAGGCCGACCAGGAGAGATTTGCCGGAGGAGCCCGAACACGATGAAACCGTTCCAGATCCTGCTCGTGGAAGACAATGAAGGCGACGTGGAAATGACCCTGCGCGCCTTCAAGACCGCCGAACCGCCCTGTTCGTTGACGGTCGCCCACGACGGCGTCCATGCCCTCGAAATCCTTCGCCCCGAACAGGACGGCAAACCGGACAGCAAGGTCCATCCGCCGCACCTCATCCTCCTCGACATCAACATGCCGCGGATGGACGGCAAGGAACTGCTGGAAGTGGTCAAGTCGGACGCGAGACTGCGCCATATTCCGGTGGTGATGTTCACCTCCTCGGAATCTCCCAACGACATCCGCGAATGCTACGAGCGCCACGCGAGCTGCTATGTGGTGAAACCGTTCAACGGCAAGAAATATGCCCAGGCCCTGCATGAGGTGGTGAATTTCTGGAGCACCACCAGCCGCCTGCCGAATTGAACGGGCGTGGGCAAACCGCCACTAAGCCTATCGCGAAAATGCGCCGCCGAAAGACCAGAATGCCGGTCGGCCGTTCTATAATAGCTGGATAAAACGATTTCATCCGGTCGGATACGAGCCGCCGCGCAGGAGTTCAAATTGTCAGTCAAGACCGTCGAGGAACGTCTCGAGTTTCTCGAATTCGATGCCGCGCAGCGCCGTCTCCTCGCCGCCGCGCAACCGCTTCTTCGCAAGGCCATCCCGCCGGCGCTGGACCGTTTCTATCGCCGTGTGCGCGCCACGCCCGAAATGGCGCGGATGTTCGGCGGCGACACGCACATCGATGCCGCCAAGAGCGCGCAAGTCGGACACTGGATGGGCATAGCCACCGGCCGCTTCGATGCCGAATACTATGCGGCCGTCAGCCGCATCGGCAAAGTTCACGCCCGGATCGGACTGGAACCGCGCTGGTACATCGGCGGCTATGCGCTGATCCTGGAAGAGATCATGGCGGCGGTGGAACGCAGTGCCCGCCCGTGGCGCCTTTTCTCGCGTGGTATCAACCCCGGCAAGCTGAGCCGCGCGCTGATGAAAGCGGCCATGCTGGACATGGACTTGTCCATCTCGATCTATTTCGAAGAAGCCGATGCCGAGCGCAACCAGGCGATCTCGGCGCTGGACCGCGCCATGTCGCGCCTGGCCGCCGGTGATCTGGTCCACGATATCGACGATCTTCCGGCCGGGTTCCTCTCGCTCAAGAACTCGTACAATCGCAGTCTTGCCAACTTGCGGCAGACCATCGGCTCGGTGGTGAAGGCTTCCGATGCGATCTACGGGGAATCGGGTGCCATCGCCCAGGCCTCGGAAGATCTTGCGCAGCGCACCGAGAGCAGCGCCGCCAATCTGGAAGAAGCCGCAGCCACCCTCGTGCGGGTCGAAGAACGCGTGAAGGCCACCGCCAGCGGTGCGCAGGAAACCCTGGGCATCGCGGGCGAGGCCCTGGGTGCCGTCGGACAGGGCCGCGGTGTCGCCGGGGACGCGGTGCAGGCCATGCATGTCGTTCACGAATGCGCCCGCGGGATCGACGCCGTGATCGAGGGGGTCGACAAGATCGCCTTCCAGACGCGCGTCCTGGCCATGAACGCCGCCGTCGAAGCGGGCCGGGCCGGAAATGCCGGGCGCGGCTTTGCCGTCGTCGCCGATCTGGTCAGTTCGCTGGCCATGCGCGCCGAGGAAGAGGCCCGCAAGGCGCGTGACGGTCTTTCGACCACACGTTCCGAAATCGATCAGGCCGTGGCGATCGTATCGCGCGTCGATCGCTCGCTGGAAACCATCGCCGGTGAGGTGGAGCGCGTCCATTCCCTGGTCGAAACCATGGCCCGCGACAACGACGCGCAGGCAACCGCCATCTCCGAAGTCAGTTCGACTGTGGGCGTCATGGAACGCACGACCCAGCAGAATGCCGCCATGGTCGAACAGACGTCGGCCGCCGCGCGGACGCTGATCTCGGATGCCAAGGTGCTGGCAGACCAGGCCGGTCGTTTCCAGATCGAGGAGCGGCCGATCCCCGGCACGCGCGTCGCCTGAGAATATTCCTATGCTCTCCGGCAGTCCCTGGGGCTGACCGCAGGAAACCGATCTGCCGCCATGGACCTTCCCCTATGACGGCAGCGAAACCACCGCCGTGCCTTTCAGGATCGTCGCCCCATCCTGCGTCGTCATGCGGGTTTCGACCGTGACGACGGGCATGCCGAATTCGCTGTTGTCCTGCTTGTCGAGCACTTTGGCGTCCACGTAAGTAATGTCGCCTTCGAATGCCGGGCTGCGAAATTCGGTCTTCGAATGCCAGATGTAGCCCTCGTGCCCTGCCCAATAGGCCACGGTATCGAGGTGCCACGCGTTCATCGACGAGCCATAGCCATAGGCCCCGCCCATGCCGACCTTCTCGGCCTTGTCCGGGTTGATGTGGCCGGAACTGGGTCCGTGAAAGAGTCCGTCGCCTTGGCGCGGATCGATTTTGCGGGCCTCGAAGTCATAGGTCATTTCGCCGCCGAAACCGGCGTCTTCCTGTGCCGGATCGTGAATGCCCTCAGGCGCGTTCCAACGCCAGGTGCCCCAGATATTCTGCCGGTGCGCACGGCATTCCAGCGCGAAAGTAACGCGGCTGTGCGGACCGATCACGCGGCGTGGCAGCACGTCACCCACCTTCACGACGCTCCAGCGCGGAGAAATGCCCGCCCTGCCCGACTTGATCCAGTCCAGCCTGACCCTTGCTACCTCGTCCAGCTCGGCCTTGCTCCATAGCCTCGGTTCGCGGCTCTCCTTGCCATAGACCTTGCGCCTGTTGGCCTCGTCCACGAGATAGCGGATGGACGTCGCGCGCTCCTTGGCGACGATAGCGCCGTGCTGATTGCGATGGATGGTATCGCCATCAGCAAACATGGTCGGGCCGGCGAAACCCGTCTCGGCAATGCGATAGCCTGCGAAAGTACGTTCCTGAGTCAGCTTGTCGCCCGGACGGACGGGAGCGCCGTAGAACCACCACTCCTCTCCCGCGAAGATAAGGTGAGAGCCGGGAATGCGGCCGACGCAGGAAGGGTGGCAGCCGTGCCCGTAATCCATCGCGACGGTAAAGCTCTGCGGTGCGACGATGCCGCCAAACCGGCTTGATCGGGCGAAGTTCTCATCCCAATGCAAGGGATTGGCATAGTCCATGGCCTGCACCCAGCGCCGGATGTCGGTGGCATTGCAGGGATCCCAGAATTCCGCAAAGATGACGGGTTTTCCGACCCACTTGTCGACATCGCTGGTATCCAGCGCAAGATCCCCTTCGGCCATTTCCTTCTCTCCCCAGGCTCTTTGCCGAACGGTCTCCCACCACCGTCCGCGCCGCGCCTGTCCAAAGGTGCAGCACCATGGGCAATCGGCGCAAGCGCAGGAAGCGGGCAATGCGCTGGAGCGATACTTGGGCCTCTCCCGCATTCCTGACGCGCAAGGGCGCCGATATCTCCGCTAGAGCCTTTCCAGGCCGGGAGAGATCGCCCGGCGACTCGAAAATGCGGGAGAGCCCTTCGCCATGAAGATCGACAACACCCTGGCCGCCGTCGTTACCGGGGGGGCGTCGGGCCTCGGCCGTGCCAGCGCGAAGGCTTTGGCCGATGCGGGTGTCAAAGTGGCCGTGTTCGACATCAGCGAAGAAGCGGGAGAGGCTTTTGCCGCAGAGATCGGCGGCACCTTCTGCAAGGTGAACATCCTTGACGAGAAAAGCGTGGAAGCCGGTTTCGCAAAGGCGCGCGCGGCCCATGGCCAGGAACGGGTGGTGGTCCACTGCGCCGTCGTGGCGGGAGGCGGCAAGACCGTCTCGTTCGACAAGAACACCGGTGCCTACAAGCGCATGGCCACCGAGCAGATCGCCAGGACGGCAGAGGGCGTATTCACCGCTTCCTACCGCGTCGCCTCGATCGCCGCCCTGGGGATGGCGGGCGCCGATCCTCTGGGCGAGGACGGCGAGCGCGGCTGCATCATCCTTACATCTTCCGCCGCATCGCAGGATGGGCAGATCGGCCAGGTCGCCTATGGCGGCGGCAAGGGCGCGGTCAATGCCATGGTCCTGCCGATGGCGCGGGACCTCATGGACCTGGGCATCCGGGTCAACGCCATCCTGCCCGGAACATTCGCCACGCCGCCGATGCTGCGTGTGAAAGAGATGAACGAGGCCGTCTACGAAGGGCTCGGGCGTGCAGTGCCCTTCCCCAAGCGCCTCGGCCATCCCGAGGAATTCGCTTCGCTGGTGCTCGAACTGACCCGCAACACTTACTTCAACGGCCAGTGCATTCGCCTCGATGGGGGCATTCGGATGCCGCCCAAGTAGCTGCCCCGAACGACCGCTTGAGAAATCCCGGACGAGTCTCCACAGCGCCTGGCATCTGGAGACTCACATACAATGCAAGACGTCATCAACTTCGTGATGGAGCTGGACCGGCTCAAGGCCGTGACCCGCAAGGTCAAGCCCATCGGCCTCGACCGCTACGAGAACTCGGCCGAGCACAGCTGGCAGATCGCCCTCTTCGCTGTGGCGCTGGCGCCCTATGCCTCGGGCGCGCCGGATATCGGCCGGGTCATGGCGATGCTGTTGGTCCACGACATAGGCGAGATCGAAACCGGCGACGTCATGGTGTTCTTCGAGGAAGGCCTCGCAGATCGGAAAAAGGCCGAACGCGCCGCGATAGACCGGATTTTCGGCATGCTCCCAGATACCGAGGCAGACTATCTTCGGGGCCTCTGGATCGAGTTCGAGGAAGAGCGCACCGTGGAGGCCCGCTTCGCCCACGCCATCGACCGCGCCATGCCCGCCCTGCTGAACTTGCGCAACGAAGGCCAGAGCTGGCGCGAGAACGGCATCAGCCACGACCGTATCTTCAAGCGCCTGAAGCCGCAAATCAGTCTCGGCGCGCCGGCCTTGTGGGACTATCTCGAAAAGGAACTGGAAGCGGCCAAGGGCAAAGGTTACTTCGGCGCCTGACATAGACCTGTTTCCGTCCAACCGTCCGATACCTGCCTTGACAGTCCCACGCGCAGAGGGCCAATCGACAAGCGATGCGACGTCCCGCCGTTAACGCCCTGAAAGCCCTGGTCATCCGCCAGCGGCAGCGCATGCGCGAAAGCGAACTGGCGTTCATCGTGCTCGCCGTGCTGGCGGGCATCGCGGCGGGGTGGCTGACGAACCTCCAGGGTTTCCTTGCCCACACCCTGCAGCAGCTGTTCTATTCGATCGAAGGCAATCGCCTGAGCGCGCTCGGCGAAATCCGCCATCCCTGGCGACTGCTCGCCCTGCCCTTCGGCGGGCTGGTGCTGATCGGTATCGGCTATCTGCTCCGCCGCCGCCGCCGGGCACCGATCGACGTCGTGGAGGCCAATGCCCTGCACAGCGGGCGCATCCCGTTCATCGACAACCTCATCATCTCCGCACAGACCATCATTTCCAACGGCGCAGGCGCTTCGGTCGGGCTGGAGGCCGCTTATGCGCAGATGGGCGGCGGGGTCGCCTCTGTGCTGGGCCAATGGTTCAAGCTGCGCCGCGCCGACATGCGCACGCTGGTGGGTGCAGGCGCCGGGGCAGCCGTGGGCGCCGCCTTCGGCGCACCGCTGGCGGGCGCCTTCTACGCCTTCGAGATCGTGATCGGCACTTATACGCCTTCCGCGATCGCCCCCGTCATCGCCGCTGCGCTCGGCGCCGCCTTCATCACCCGCGAACTCGGCGTGGAGCCCTACCTCATCGCCGCCTCCAGCGCGCGCGACCTCACCACCGGCGACTATTTCATCTACGCCGTGCTGGGCCTGCTCTGCGCGCTTGTCGGCATTCTCATCATGCGGCTGGTGACGTTCACCGAACTGCACGTCCAGCGCTTCACCCGGTTCGCGCGCTGGAAACCGCTGGTCGGCGGCCTGCTGCTGATGCCGCTGGCCTGGGTTTCGCCGCAGTCGCTCTCGGCAGGCCACGGCGCCATGCATCTCAACCTGGCGATGCAACCGGCGATCCATTTCCTGCTCATGGTGCTGGCGCTCAAGATCGCCGCCTCGGTGATCTCGCTCAGCTTCGGCTTTCGCGGCGGCCTGTTCTTCGCCTCGCTGTTCCTCGGCTCGCTGGTCGGCCTGATATTCGCCGCCGCCGTGCAGATGCTGCCGCTCGGCATCGAGCTTGACCCCACCCAGTCCGCACTCGTCGGCATGAGCGCGCTGGCCGTCTCCATCGTCGGCGGCCCGATGACGCTGGCCATGCTCATGCTGGAAACCACGCACGACTTCGCCCTGATGGGTGTGGTGCTGGCCGCCTCGCTCGTCTCCAGCGCGTTCACGCGCGAGATGTTCGGCTATTCCTTCTCCACCTGGCGCCTGCACATTCGCGGCTCGATCATCCGATCCCCGCGCGATATCGGCTGGATGCTCAGCCTCACCGCCGGACGCATCATGCGCAAGGACTGGATCTCCGCCCCGGCCACGCTCTCCATTGCCGATTTCCGCGCGCGCGTGCCGCTCGGCTCGGCGAGCAAGGCGATCCTGGTCGATGCGGATGATCACTACGCCGGGATCGTCACCACCTCCTCAGCCTACAACCCCGAACTGCCGCAGGACAGCGAGATCGGCTCGCTCGCGACGTTGAAAGGCACGACGCTTTCACCCACGACCGACATCCGCGCGATGATCAAGGCCTTCGACGTGGCCGTGGCGGACGAACTGGCAGTGGTGGACGGCGTGGGGCAGGTCGTCGGCGTCGTGACCGAGCGTCATGCACGTCGGCGCTACTTCGAGGAAATCGAAGCGTCGCAGCGGGAACTGTTCGGGGAAAGTTGAAGTCAGGGAAAGGAAGAAGCAGGGGAGCACAGCCCCCCTGCACCCCCATTACCGTCTAGGTCACGCGGGCCAACTCCGCCCCGCGCCCATGGCTGCGCCGGGAGACTTATTGGCTGCGCCGCAAGGAGCGCACAACGGGTAGGTCGTGCGCGAGGTAGACATTCCAAGGGTCTGGGGGATCATCCCCCAGGACTTCCTCTTGTTCTTCAGTCCCTGGCCACCGGCAACCACACGGCACTCGCCGCATCGCCGCCATAGGTCACCGTCTCGGTCGCCTTTACATAGTCGCTCGCCTTGGCTTCCATGATCGAGGGCACCCACGACTGCGGATTGCGGTCGTAGAGCGGGAACAGGCTGGACTGCACCTGAACCATGATCTTGTGACCCGGGAGGAACACGTGGTCGACGTTCGGCAGCGACCATTGGAAGGTATAGCCCTTGCCCGGTTCGAGCGGCTGCGGCTTGTCGAAGCCATGGACATAGCGTCCACGGAAGATCTCGATGCCGATGCCGAGCTGATAGCCTGCCAGCTGCGGATTGGCGGAGTTCTCCTGCGGGTAGACGTCGATCAGCTTCACCACGTAGTCGCTGTCGCGTCCGCTGGTGGAGGCGTGGAGTTCCACCTTCGGCGCACCCTTGATGTGGACCGGCTTGTCGAGCACGCCGGTCGTGTAGCTGAGCACGTCCGGGCGGCCATCGACGAAGCGCTGGTCGTGGACGAGCCAGGTCTTCCATTCCTCGCCCTGCATGTGGACCGGGCGCGGCAGCATCGGCACCGGCTTGGCGGGATCGGAGACGTAGCTATCGCTGCCCGCCGCTGGCTTGCTCCACGAAAGACCGTAGTTGCCCGCCAGATAGAGCGGCGTGTAGGCGCCCGCAGGCCAGGTCTGCGAGACTTCCCAGCGGTTCTCGCCGGTCGCGTAAGTCAGCACGGGCGGCGTGTCGCATTTCGGCGCGACGGTCTTGAGGTGGCAGTCGAGGAAGGGCTTCATGTAGCCACGGCGGAATTGCGCGCCGGTATCGCCTTCCCACTTGAGCGGGCCGAGTTCGCGCGCCTCGTAGTTGACCTGGGAATGGCGCCAGGGACCGATGGCAAGGCTCACCATGTCGCTGGGCGTGCCGTTCGCCTTGAGCGCCTGATAGACCGCGGGGGCGCCGTAGCTGTCCTCCTGGTCCCATTGTCCGACGACGAGCATCGTCGGCACGGTCAGCTTGCGTTGCCCCAGCAGCTTGTCCACGGCCTGCCCCTGCCACCAGGCATCGTAGCTCGGATGCTCCAGCACCTTGCGCACGACCGGCAGGTCGAGGAGGCCGTAAGCCTTGGCATATTCCATGGCGGAACCGGCTTCGAGATAGGACTGGTACTCGTCGCCCGTCCCCTTGGGCACGGCGCCGCCACCCTTCTTCACGGTCTGCCCGAGATCGTAATCGAAGCCGAACATGCGGAAGGCGCCGTTATGGAACCAGTCGTCGCCCATCCAGCCGTCGACCATCGGGCTCTGCGGCACGGCGGCCTTGAGCGCGGGATGCGGATCGATCAGCGCCATCAGCGAGGTGAAGCCGAGGTAGGACGAGCCGGTGATGCCGACCTTGCCGTTGCTTTCCTTCAGGTTCTTCACCAGCCAGTCGATGGTGTCGTAAGCGTCGGTAGCGTGATCGACCTTGGTCTTGTTGAGCGGCCCGCGCAGCGGCCGGTTCATCACGTAATCGCCCTCGGACCCATCCAGCCCGCGCACGTCCTGATAGACGCGGATATAGCCGTCGTTGACGAAATCCGCGTCCATGACGGGCAGGATTTCCTCGATCTTCTGGCTGCGGTTGCGGCTGGTCATGCCGCCCGCGTTATAGGGCGTGCGGCTGAGCAGGATCGGCGCGTCCTTCGTGCCCTTGCGCATGACGATCACGGTGAACAGCTTCTTGCCGTCACGCATCGGCACCATCACTTCGCGGCGGATATAGTCCGCCTGCGGGCGCACCCAGTCATAGGCGGCGACCTGCTCGTTCGCCATCGTATCGGTAGGCGTGGCCGCGTCCCGCGCGGAAAGCTGCGAGGCTGCGGCAAGAGCGAGCGGCGCGACGGCGACGCTGGCGGCGATCCGAAGGGACTTTGCCCGAATGTTTCTTTTCATGGGCGCGATTGGTGGCCCGTGCATTTTCGGCGGTCAAGCGCCAAGTGACGCCGATCTTCACCGCGTCGGGGAGCCAACCGCAATTCAACCGATTGCGCCGAGCCTGCGCCATTCGGCAAGCCTCTGCCCCAGGAAAATCCCGGCGCATTTCTTCGCTTCCCGGTCGGGATCCTCCGCCGGCTTTCGACCCAGCCTGTCGAGGCGCTGGAGCAGCCCTTCCGCGAGGCTGTCCACGTCGCCGTGCTCGCCCGAAAGCAGCCAGCAGTCCAGCAGCAGCAGGTCAGTCCCGGTCACCGGCAGCGCGGCCCCGATCACGGGCGCAGCAAGGTGATCGTAAGGCATGCCCTCCGCTGCCCCGCGCGCAATGACGGCGTTGAGGCGGTGCGCGCCTTCCGAATCCGTTCCATTCGCTGCGAGCGGGAAAAGCGTGCCCGCATGCATGAGCATCAGAAGCAGCTTCACGGTCTCCCCGACCGGACGGTTCTGCGCGGCTGCCAGTTCCCTGACGCTCCGGCTGCCGCCCGAAAGCGCGGCGGAGATCGGGGCATGGGCGGGCGGTTGCAGCGCCATCTCTCCGAACGTGGTCCGCACGTTGAGCGTTTCGCGCGCACCCGGCGCCGCCAGGAGCGCCACCCGCGTTTCGGCGACATCGCCGCCGACGGCCTCTCCGCGCACGAAAAGGTCGCGCCGATAGGCCTGGTTGATCACGAAGTCCTGCACGTCCGCGCGCAGGCGGGGATCGACCTGCGCGAGAATGGTATCGCGCAAGGGCGGCGGCAGGAGTTCGGGCAACAGCGCTTCCACCAGGGTTGCCGTGCCGGTGAAGCTCAGATCCGCCCGCGCCAGATCCTGCGCGACCTCGGAATGCCACATCGCCTGCCAGCTATCGTGAAGATATTCGTGGACCAGATAGCCGCGATTTCGGGTCTTCATGGCGTTCACGCTCGCCGCCAGGCCCGGCAGCAGCTTGAAGGTTGCCGCCCCGGCGCTTTGCAGACGACCGAACAGGTCAGCCGTATGATCGATGGTGGCAAGCCCGGACAGTTCGCTGGTCTGCTTGATAAGCTGCGCGAAGTGGCGAAACGGCCCGCTTGCCACCCAGCCGGGCTGGCCGTTGTAGCCGATGTAGACAAGGCTGCCCGGCACCGTGGCATGGGCAAGGCATGTCACCAGCGCTTCGCGAACTTGCGGGATGACCCAGCTATAGACGCCGTGGAGCGCCACATAGTCGAACGCGCCGAAATGGTCAGGCCATGCCTCTGCAAGCGCGACGAAGTCCGCCCGCTCCATCCGCAGGTTGGTCAGCGCCGCCGCCTGCGCCACTTTGCGGGCATGGGCGACATGTTCGGGCATGAAATCGACGCCGACGAAGTCGATATGCGGGTTCGCCGCTGCCAGCAGGCAAAGCCCCTGCCCCTGTCCGCAACCGAGTTCGAGAAAACGGAGCCGCCGACCGTCTCGCGCGATCGGTACGGCTTTACCGGAAACGCGCGCTGCGAAGTCCAGCCAGCCCGGCGCCATTTCCCGGCAGAACCCGTAAGTATAACCCGTAGAGACATCGTAACCGTGCGTTTCGCCGCCAAGGCCGTCGCCCATCACAAAACCCCGCATGTGCCTGTTCCGTCGCAGCTACGGATCTCGACGGGAATTGCGTCATTCCCGTGACAGTCATGCGTGCGCCATGGGTCAGTTGGGGCCGATCCCGCGGGCGACCTGGGAACGCTCGATATTCATCCGGTCATCACGGGCCTGCGCCTCCCACTGGCTTTTGGTGAGGCAGACCCGCTTGATCTTCAGGCGCGAACCGATTTCCTGAAACTTGCGGCACTCGACCGGATCGGACTGGTCGATACCTGGCCTGCCTGCACCGCTTTGACTATTCGTCGGCGGTTCCTTCGCCTGTGCAGGGCCACTAAACACAAGTCCCGCAGAAAGGGCCAACCACAGTACCTTCTTCATGCTGCCCCTCCGATAGATTGCCGAACAGTCGCCGCCCGGCTGGACAACGCGATTACACGAAATGTCGTTCGTCCGATCCTATCGGCATTTCGTAGATATTGCATCGATAAACCGGGCCGCAAAAGAGAGGCCGCCAGCGCTGCAATCCATTTTAGAAGACTTGATTTTAGAAGATTGGCGCCGCGGCAACGGGGAGAGGACGGTGGACAAAGCGGAGGTCGAGGCTCTGGCGCAGATGCTCGAGATGTGGGCTGCGCTGGACCGCTGCGAACCGCAGGCGCCGACGAGGGGCTCCGCCATGTTTCAGGCTGCCGCCGTAATCCGCCGTCAGGCTGCCGAGATAGAAGCCCTGCAGCGCGCCCGCCTTGCCACCGGAACACCCCGGCAGCTTACCTGACGGACTTCAACGCAAAACGGGCAGGAAAGCCTTCGCTTCCCCGCCCGTTTCGTTTGCCTTTCGAAGCTGCGGATCAGGCCGCCTGCTTCTGCCTTTCGGTCGCTTCCAGATTGAGCAGGTCCGCCAGTTCGAACGCCAGCTCGATCGACTGCGCACCGTTGAGACGGGGGTCGCAGTGGGTGTGGTAGCGGTCCTTCAGCGCCTCGTCGGTGATGGCGATGGCACCGCCGGTGCATTCGGTCACGTCCTGGCCGGTCATCTCGATATGGATGCCGCCCGCATGGGTGCCCTCGGCGCGGTGAACGGCGAAGAAGCCGCGCACTTCGGCGAGGATGCGGTCGTAGGGACGGGTCTTGAAGCCGGTCTCGGTCTTGATGACATTGCCGTGCATCGGATCGCACGACCACACGACCGGATGGCCTTCCGCCTTCACCGCGCGCACCAGCTTGGGCAGGCCCGCTTCGACCTTGTCGTAGCCGTAGCGGCTGATCAGGGTCATGCGGCCCGGCTCGCGGCCCGGATTGAGCGTGTCGAGCATGCGCAGCAGCGCGTCGGGCTCAAGGCTGGGCCCGCACTTCATGCCGATCGGGTTATCCACGCCGCGCAGGTACTCGACATGGGCGGAGCCTTCGAAGCGGGTGCGATCGCCGATCCACAGCATGTGGGCCGAACAGTCGTACCAGTCGCCGGTCAGCGAATCGCGGCGCGTGAGGGCCTGTTCGTAAGGGAGCAGCAGCGCTTCGTGGCTGGTGTAGAACTCCGTGCCCTGAAGCTGCGGAACCGAGCTTGGGTCCACGCCGCAGGCAGCCATGAAGTCCAGCGCCTCGCCGATACGGTCGGCCATCTGCGCGAACTTCTCGCCCCAGGGGCTGCGGCCGATATGCTCCATCGTCCACTGGTGGACCTGGCGCAGGTTCGCATAACCGCCATGCGCGAAAGCGCGCAGCAGGTTCAGAGTGGCGGAAGACTGCGTATAGGCGCGCAGCATGCGCTCGGGATCGTTGCGACGCGCATCGGCGTTGCCCTCGATACCGTTGATGATGTCACCGAAGTAGCTGGGCATCTCCACGCCGCCCACCATCTCGGTCGGCGCCGAGCGCGGCTTGGCGAACTGGCCCGCCATGCGGCCCAGCTTCACCACCGGCTGCTTGCTGGCGAAAGTCAGCACGACCGCCATCTGCAGCAGTACGCGGAAGGTATCGCGAATGTTGTCGGCGCTGAATTCGGCGAAGCTTTCCGCGCAGTCCCCGCCCTGGAGCAGGAAACCGCGACCGGCGGCGACTTCGGCGAGATCCGCCTTCAGAGCACGCGCCTCGCCCGCAAAGACCAGCGGCGGAAACTTCGCAAGCGTGGCCTCGACCTCGCCCAGCTTCTCCGCATCGCCATATACCGGAAGATGGCGGGCTTCCTGAGCCTTCCAGCTTTCCGGGGTCCAATTGCTAGCCACGTTACGTACTCCTGGCGGTTCCTTCGCCTTCTCTCCCCGCACCGAGTGCGCGGGGCCAAACCGGCAAGAACCGCAAACAAGGGGCGCGCCATAGCCTCTCGAAGCAATTTTTGCAAAGCCGGTTTAGCCGATCAGCGTGATCGATTGCGCCGCAGCGATCCGGCAATGCGAAAGATGGTGTCCCAAGCGAAGCCGTGCGCGCAACTTGCGAACAACTTCGCCCTTCGACTTGCTGCTGCTACTTGGCCGCGACGGCTCCCACGGCCTTGCCTTCCGGCATGACCTCAAGCCGCCACGAATTGTTCTTGCCCAGATAGCGGGCAGCCAGCGCCTGCATCTGCTGCGGCGTAGTGGCGGTGTAATCGTAAAGGATCGTGCGAACGGTGCCGATCCGCGAAGGATCGTAAGTGGCGCCTTCGAGCTGGCCCATGAAGAACGAGGTGCTCGAAGCCGCGCGGGTCACCTGCTGGCGCATCGGTTCGGTCACCAGAGCAAGCTCCTGCGCCGTCGGCGGATTCTGGATCAGGTTCTGGGCGATCTCGTCGGCGGTCTGGAAGAACACCGTGGTCGACTTGGGGTCAAGCTGCGCCATCGCGGTGATCGAACCGCCCGCCGCCATGTCCACCGGCCACTGCGAATAGACGTAAGGCGCATAGGACACGCCCAGTTTCTCGCGGACCGCATCAAGCAGGCGATTGGTGAAAAGCTGCGTCAGGATCTCAAGCTGGCGCGATTCCCGGATGCCCATGGAACCGCCGCCGGTGGGCCACGAGATGACCGCGGCGGCCTGGTCGGGATCGCCGTGATGCTGGAGCACGATCGGCGTGTCCGACGGCTTCGGCACGGTCACGTCCGCGACATTGGCGGTGGAGGGCGCAGGCGTGCGAGCCTTGAGCGCGCCGAAAGTCTTTTCCAGCGCGGCGATCGTCGATGCCTTGTCGAAATCGCCGTAGATCTGGACTTCCACCGGGCCGCTCGCCAGCGCCTTGCTCCAGACTTTCTTGAAGCCGGCAGGCGTGGTCTTCTCGATCGCTTCAGGCGTGGGCGTCGCGAAACGGGGATCCTTGCCGCGCTGGTAGAACTCCAGATCGCGGCTCAGCACGCCCTGCGGCGAGGTGGAATAGGTCGCGTACTGGATCTTCGCCGCCGCCTTGGCACGGACCAGCGGCTGCGGATCCCAGCGCGGCAGGTCCAGCTTGGCAGCGAAGAGGTAGAGCTGATCGGCCAGGTCCTGCGGGCGTGTTTCCGCCTGGAACTGGAAGCTGGCGTCCTGGACCTCGAAATCGAAGCCCATCTTGCGGCCCGTCGAGATCCGGTCGAGGTCTTCCTGGCCCAGAGTGGCCAACCCGGAACCGACCAGCGCGAATTCGCCCAGCGCGATATAGGGCGCATCCTGCGGCGCGATCGAACGCTTGCCGCCGCCGAAGCGAACCTTCACGGTGACACGGCCCGGCTCTTCCTGAACCGGCCAGAGCATCGCCTTCACGCCGTTCGCGAAAATAAGCTGTTCGATATCGAGCAGCCCGGTGGGGGTCTGCGCGCTCGCCTTGTGAGGCGCGCCGATCGCGGGCAGTTTCTCGAAGGACACGGGCTTCTCGTTCCCCGCCGTGCGGATCGAGGCGTCGGGCTTGATCGGCTGGATCAGCGCCGTGCGCAGCGCCTCGTCGGTTGCACCGCCCTGCTTCTGGGTGGTGAAGAGCGCGCGCGTTACCGTGCCGCTGAACAGCTGCTGGGTGTGCTTCAGCACATCGGCCGGGGTGAACAGGTGCTTCGACTCGCGGAAGATGCGCAGCACGTCGTTCGGCGCGGCAACCGTTTCCCGGATATCGAGCGCATTGACCATGTCGTCCGCCAGCTTCGAGCCCGGCAGGATGCGCTGCTGCTCGACCGGCACCTGGAACGCGACGTCGAGTTCGGCAACCTCCCGGTCGATCTCGGCCTGCGTCGGCGGCTTGGTCATGGCATCGGCGATCACACCGCGCACGTCGCGCAGGGCGGCCTGCCAGTCGTCACCCAAAGGCGTGACCGACACGAACGTGGCGTCCGCCGAACGCGAGACGTCGTCCTGGTTGACCGAGGCCGAGAGGAAGCTGCCGCCCGCCCGCGCCTTCGATTCCAAGCGGCGGTTGATCACGGCTTGCGCGATCGAATCGACCATCAGGCCCTGGTTGTAGACGATATTGTCGGTCACCTGCCGCCACGGGCGCAGGATCGCATACATCAGCGAGGGCGGCAGGTCGGGCTCGACCAGAACCTTGGTTTCGCCCACCGGATTCTTCGGATCGGCACCCTGCGGCGCCACCGGATCGCCGAAGCTGGGCGCCTGGCTCAGCTTGCCGCTGGCCTTCCAGTCGGAAAACCACTTCTTCACATAGCTTTCGAGCGTCGCCGGATCGGCATCGCCTGCCACGATCACCGCGACGTTATCCGGCCGATACCAGCGCGAATAGAAGGCGCGCACCGAATTCGGCGTCGCCGACGTCAGCGATTCGACCGTGCCGATCGGCTCGCGCACGGACAGCGGCTGCCCGGCATAGAGTGTCTTCTGCATGGCGTCCTGCACCCGCTTGGCGGCACCGCCGCGCTCGCGCATTTCGGCCAGGACGATCGGCAGGTCGGACTTGAGGTTGGAGGCCGAGAGCGTCGGCGCCGTCACCATGCCGCTCATGAGCTTGAACGTCTCGTCCAGCGAGGTCGGCGTGGCATTGGGCAGGTCGAGCTTGAACACGGTCTGCGTGGTCGAGGTCACGGCATTGGTGTCGCTGCCGAACGTGGCACCCAGGCGTTGGAACGCGGCGATGGCCGTGCCCTCGGGGATGTACTTGGACTGGCGGAACAGCATGTGCTCCAGCAAGTGCGCATAGCCGCGTTCCGAATCGGTCTCGTAAAGTGAACCGGCATCGACGCGAATGCGGATCGAGACCTGCCCCGGCGGCACGCCGTTGCGGCGCACCGCATATTTCAACCCGTTGGAAAGCTCACCGAAATGCCATTCCGGGTCGCGCGGGATGTCGCTGCCGCGATAGAGCCAGGGATCCCGATCGCCGGGCAGCGTTTCCGCCGCCGGAGCCGGGGCGTTCGGCACCTGGGCAAGAACGGACTGAACCGGAAGAGGAGCCAGCAGGAGCAGGCAGGCGAGCGAGCGGGCGGCGCGCGGAGATTTCGTCATCGGGAGGGGTATAGGTTCCGGTTCGATTAAGGGCCAGTGAATAGCGCCGATGGATGGCGAGCGGGAGTTTAGAGTCTGTTTGGAAAATGCCGAAATCGGCATTTTCACTGCGGCACCGGCCCACGCCCCCACCCTACCACCCGCAGGATACTACCGTTGGGTGGTAGGGTGGGGGCGTGGGCCGGTGCCGCAAAATTCGCATTCCGCGAATTTTCAAACAGACTCTGAGGTCATGCAAAGTCGCGGCGTAAAAAGAGCCGGAGCGCAGCCTTGTTCCCGCCTCGCGCAAAGTCAATTGCGCCTTGTGGACTTGACCCCACCTGAGCAACACCTAAATCGCCTGGATCATGTACATCGAAACCGAAGCCACGCCCAATCCCGCCACGCTCAAGTTCCTGCCCGGACGGCAGGTCATGGCGGCCGGCACCCGCGAATTCACCTCGCCCGAAGAAGCGGAAGTCTCTCCGCTGGCGCAGGCCCTGTTCGATCTGGGCGATGTCACCGGCGTGTTCTTCGGCCAGGGCTTCGTTTCGGTAACCGCCGCGCCCGGCGTGGAATGGTCCGATCTCAAGCCGCAGGTCGTCTCGATCCTGCTCGACCACTTCGTTTCGGAAGCACCGCTTTTCGCGGGAAGCGATGCCAGCGGCTTCTCCGTCCCGCTCGAGGACGATGCCGATTACGGCGACGATCCCGCCGATGCCGACATCGTGGAGCAGATCAAGGACCTGATCGAAACCCGCGTGCGCCCGGCCGTTGCCAACGACGGCGGCGACATCGTCTATCGCGGCTACCGCGACGGCGTGGTCTATCTCGCCATGCAGGGTGCCTGCTCGGGCTGCCCTTCGTCCAGCGCCACGCTGAAGCACGGCATCGAAAGCCTGCTGAAGCACTACGTTCCCGAAGTTACCGAAGTCCGCGCCGCCTGACCGCCGCATGACGGAGACGACTGCAGAGCCGTTCAGCGGCCGGACACTGGTGATCGATAGCGCGACCGAGGCCTGCTCGGTCGCGCTTTTCGATGGGGATACCCTGCTTGCAGGGGATTTCCGCATGCTGGGCCGCGGCCATGCCGAAGCCTTGGTGCCGATGATCGCCGCCCTGCCCGATCGCGGCCGCGCGCCGCGCATCGTCGCCGCCCTTGGACCAGGCAGCTTCACGGGCGTGCGCGTGGGCCTCGCCGCGGCGCGTGCTCTGGCCCTCGCCTGGGGCTCGAATGTCCTTGGCTATTCCACCTTGGCAATGATCGCCGCGATCGCGCGCGACCAGGCCGGCGCCGTTCCCGTCGGCGTGGCGATGACCGGCGGCCACGGCGAGTGGTTCACCGAAGGCTTCGCCGCCGACGGCAGCACCAGCCGCCCGCTTGCCTCGATGCGGCCTGACGACGCGGCGGCGAGGATGATCGAAGAGGTTGTGGCGGGAACCCAGGCCCAGGCGCTCGTCGGCTTGCGGGCCGATGGAACCGCGCTCGCCCTCTGGCCTGACGCCCGTGCCTTCCCTCTCCTGCCGCAGGCGGCGCTGTCCGCCGATACCCGGCCGCTCTACGGCCGTGCGCCCGATGCCCGCCTGCCGGGCGGCCTGCCCGGACCGCAAGGTTGAACGCGCGATGATCGACGATATTGACAGGATCATGGCCGTGATGGCCAGTTCGTTCGACCCCGCCTGGGGCGAAGCCTGGAACCGCCGCCAAGTCGAAGACGCGCTGTCATTCGATTCCTGTCACTATTATCTCGTTTCCGCGCAGGGAAAGCCGGTCGCGGATGATGAAAGCGCCGCCGGTTTTTCACTCTCCCGCACCGGATATGAAGAAGAAGAACTGCTGCTTCTGGCAGTGGACCCCGAATTTCGCCGGTTGGGACTGGGCCGGTCCATACTGGATGCGCTTAAACTTGCGGCTTCGGGCAGAGGCGCTAAACGCCTTTTACTTGAAATGAGAAGAGGCAACCCGGCCCAAACGCTCTATTCCAGCTTTGGCTTCTATCAGATCGGTGAGCGCAAGGAATACTACCGTACGCCTTGTGGAGACAGGATCGACGCCCTGACCTTTGCTTGCGACATTGGTTAAGAGTTTCTCCGTGGGCTAAGAGGTACTCGGACTAATTGTATTATCTTGTAATGTTACAAGTGTCGCAATTAGGGACGACTTTTAATCGACCTTGAATTTGAGGTCAAAATGGTCCACAGCCAATGAGCAGGCTTTAAATGGCCGCCGATTCCAAAAAATGGTCGCAATAAAGAGGTCGTAAAATAATGGAAAACATCCAGGCTGATGCCAACGAGACGTTGATCACGCTCACTTCGGACATCGTCGCAGCGCATGTCAGCAACAACAGCGTCGGCGTAGAAGATCTTCCCGCGCTCATCACCAATGTCTACGGCGCCCTCGCCGGACTTGGCGGCGCACCCGTCGTCGAAGAAGAAAAGCCGGAACCCGCCGTTTCGGTTCGCGCTTCCGTAAAGCCGGACTACATCGTCTGCCTTGAAGACGGCAAGAAGCTCAAGATGCTGAAGCGCCACCTGATGACGCACTACAACATGACCCCGGAAGAGTATCGCGCGCGCTGGAACCTGCCCGCCGACTATCCGATGGTCGCCCCCAACTACGCCGAAAAGCGCCGCGAGCTGGCCAAGAAGATCGGCCTCGGTCGCAAGCCCAACGCGCGCCGCGGCCGCAAGCCCAAGACCGTCGCCGCCTGAGGCAACGATAACTGGCAACCAAGCGGGGACACCGATTATCGTAATCGACGTTCCGCGGTTGTGATTATGGGCACGGCGGCCTATCTAGGTTGCCGTGCCTTTTCATTGATACGGGTCAAACGTGCATCAACCTATCGACCTCGAAGCTCTCTGCGCCGAACGCGGCCTTCGGATCACCGAACAACGCCGCATCATTGCCCGAGTGCTTTCCGAGAGTACCGACCATCCTGACGTCGAGAAGCTCCACGAACGCGCCACCGCGCTCGATCCGGGCATCTCGATCGCCACCGTCTACCGCACCGTGCGCCTCTTCGAGGAAGCCGGTATCCTGGACCGTCACGACTTCGGCGATGGCCGCGCGCGCTACGAAGCGGCGCCGGAAGCGCATCATGACCACATGATTGATGTCGAATCCGGTCAGGTCATCGAATTCGTCGACCCGGAGCTCGAATCCCTCCAGCGCCAGATCGCGGAGAAGCTGGGCTTCCGTCTCGTCGATCACCGCATGGAGCTGTTTGGCGTGCGGATCGACCGCGAGGAAGGCGAAAAGCGCAAGTGAACGCCGGGGCTGCGGCCAAGGCTTCAGACGTGAAAAGGCGGATCGCGCCCTGGGCCTGGCCCTTGGTCGCGATCCGCCTTTTCGCGTTACTCGTCCTGCTGCTGGCCTGCGTGCCTGCCTATTATCTGCTCGCGCCCCTCACCCGCCGCAACCCGGCGCCGCGTTTCTTCCTGACGTCGGTGGGCAGGATTTCGGGCCTTCGCGTCACCATGCGCGGCTCAAGCCCCGCGCCGGACACGTTCTTTCTGGCCAATCATGTCAGCTGGCTCGATGTACCGGCGCTTTCGCATGCCTCTGGAACAGCCTTCATCGCGCATGCCGGCCTGGCCGACTTTGCGCCGCTGCGCTGGCTCTGCACGCTCAACGATACCGTTTTCGTCGCCCGCAACCGCCGCAGCACTGTTTCCGAGCAAGTGGAACAAGTTCGAAGCGCGTTGCGAGACACCGGCGCGCTGACGATCTTTCCCGAAGGCACGACTTCCGATGGAACGGATCTGCTGCCTTTCAAGTCGTCCCTGTTATCCGCCATCAGCACCGACGACGATACTGTCGCCGCCCAGCCCGTCTGGGTCGATTATGGAAGCGATGCGGCGGAAATAGCCTGGGTGGGCGAAGAGCCCGGCCTCGACAATGCCTTGCGCATTCTCGCCCGGACGAAGCCGGTGCGGGTCACTGTGCATTTCCTGGCCCCGCTGACCGGCGAGGACCGCCGCGATCGCAAGGCTCTGGCACGCGGCGCGCAGGCGGCGATCCGGCATGCCATGGAAACTGGCGCCATGGAAAACAGTAGGGCATAGCCGCCCGCCAGCGATCGGCAGCGGCGCTTTCTCCGGCTGCCGATCCCGAAACCGATCAACGCGTGGCGTTGTAGGCCAGCTGCGCCTCGTCGAGCTGGAAGCCGACCAGCACTTCGAAGCTGGAGCGCGCCACGGCAGCCTTCACCGCCGGATCCGACAGCGGATCGACAGCGGCATCGGCATCGCCGGCCTTGCGCTTGCGGGTGATCTTCTCGCGAATATCGGCAGGCAGCGTCGCCGCCGCGCGATCGATGAAGGCCGAGCCGGTGGCATGGGCCTGCGCACGATCCTGACCGTCCGCGAAATTGAGCGTGACGCGGCCGACGCGCTTGGAAACCACTGCGGTCCCGCCCTGAAGCACGGAAACGAAGAACGGCAGCGTCACCTGGCGGGCGCCCTGCTTGTCGTTGCGGCGGGCGAGAACGTCGAATTCCACTTTGGCGAAGACCTTGTCGCCGCCCTGCTCGTTGCAGACGGTGCGCACGTTGGTCATTGCCGCTTCCATGTCGATATTGGCGGCCGTGCGATCGTTCGGCGCGCGGAACAGAGTCATGTCGCCGGTATAGTCGGGGATACCCACGGCCGGGCAGGCCGAACGCACGGCGGTGATACCCACGCCCGAATCGACCACGATCTCTCCCTTCTTGGCGCAGCCGCTCAGCGCGGTCACCGCAGCGGCGGAGCAGAGGACAGTGGCAGTCAGGCGGCGTGCATTCATCGTGAGGTTCCTCGAAGACGTCGGCTTGCCCTAGCGGCGCAAGCGGCAAAGCGCTAGAGGCCCATTCATGAACGCGCCCTTTCCGTCTCCGAACCCGCCGGCTTCCGGTCCCTCTTCCGGCAAGCCCCCCCTGCGTCTCCTGATCGCAGCCCCGCGCGGCTTCTGCGCCGGGGTGGACCGTGCCATCGAGATCGTCGAGCGCGCGCTCGAACTCTACGGCGCGCCGGTCTACGTGCGGCACGAGATCGTTCACAACAAGTTCGTGGTAGACAACCTGAAGGCCAAGGGCGCGGTCTTCGTGGAAAGCGTGGACCAGGTGCCGGACGGCGTGCCGGTGATCTTTTCGGCCCACGGCGTGCCCAAGGCGGTTCCGGCCAAGGCCACCGCGCGGGGCCTCGAATGGCTGGACGCGACCTGCCCGCTGGTCAGCAAAGTCCACCGCCAGGCCGAACGCCAGATCGCGGACGGACGCCACATCCTGTTTATCGGCCATGCCGGGCACCCGGAAGTGATCGGCACTTTCGGACAGGTCCCCGAAGGCAACATGACCCTGATCGAGACCGTCGAAGACGTCGCCGCGATCGATGTCCCGGCAGACCGCGAACTCGCCTATCTTTCGCAGACCACCCTCTCGGTGGACGATACCGCCGCGATCATCGACGCGATCATCGCGCGCTTCCCCACGGTCGTCGCGCCCAAGCAGGAAGACATCTGCTACGCCACGTCCAACCGGCAAGGCGCGGTAAAGCAGATCGCGCCGGACTGCGACCTGGTGCTGGTGATCGGCTCGCCCAAGAGCTCCAATTCGTTGCGCCTCGTCGAAGTGGCCGAGCGCGCCGGTTCGCGCGGGCAGATGATCCAGCGCGCCACCGATATCGATCCGCAGTGGCTGGCGGACATCGCCACGCTGGGCCTTACTGCCGGGGCCTCGGCGCCCGAGGAACTTGTCAACGAGGTGATCGCGCGGATCAAGGAACTGCGTGAAGTCGAATCCGAGGAGCGGGTGACCGCCGAGGAAAAGATCACCTTCAAGCTGCCGCGCCAGCTCGCCCGTTAAGGATTTCACTCCGTCATGGCAGTCTATACCCGGCTCGGCGCGGAAGAGATGTCCGCGATCATCGAGACTTTCGACGTCGGCACCCTGGTTTCGGCCAAGGGCATTGCCGAGGGCGTGTCCAACAGCAACTGGCTGATCGAAACCCGGCAGGGCGACGAAGCGCGCCGCTTCATCCTCACCGTCTACGAGAGCCGGACGGACGTTTCCGACCTGCCGTTCTTTCTGGACCTGCTGGACCATCTTGCCGCCCGCGACTGCCCGGTGCCGCGCACCATGCATGACCGCGAGGGCGCCAGCCACCGCTTCATCGGCGAGGGCGAGAACCGCAAGGCCCTCGCGCTGATCGAGTTCCTGCCCGGCGTTTCCGTGTCCGAGCCGACCCCGCAGCAGACCCGCGCCGTGGGTGCAGCGCTGGCGCAGATCCATCTCGCCTCGGCCGATTTCGGAAAGTCGCGCGTCAATTCGCTCGATCTTCCGGCATGGCAGAAGCTGCTGGGAGACTGCACGCGCGAAGGACTGGAATCGATCGATTCCGATCTCGGCGCCCTGGTCGAGCGCGAACTGGCCGGCCTCGCCGGTCAATGGCCGTCCGACCTGCCCAGCGGCGTGATCCATGCCGATCTCTTCACCGACAACGTGCTGATGCTGGGCAGTGAGGTCACCGGCCTGATCGACTTCTACTTCGCCTGCACCGATCTTCTGGCCTACGACGTCGTCGTGACCCACACCGCCTGGTGCTTCAGCAATGACGGCACACGCTTCCTGCCCGATCTGTCGCGCGCCCTGATCGAGGGTTACGAGGCCGTGCGCCCGCTTTCCGAGGCCGAACGCGCCGCCCTGCCGCTGCTCGCGCGCGGCGCCGCGATCCGCTTCCTGGCGACCCGCGCCTACGACTGGCTCAACACGCCGGAAGACGCACTCGTCACGCCGAAAGACCCGATGGCCTTCGTCCGCCGTCTCGAATTCTATGCCGATCCGGCCAATTCCGGCATATTCGCGGCATGAAACAGGTAGAAATCTTCACCGACGGCGCCTGCAAGGGCAATCCCGGCCCCGGCGGCTGGGGCGTGCTGCTGCGCATGGGCGTCCACGAGAAGGAAATGTCGGGCGGTGAGCCGGACACCACCAACAACCGCATGGAGATGACCGCCGTCATCAAGGGGCTCAATGCCCTGACCGAGCCTTGCGAGATCACGCTCCAGACCGACAGCAAGTACGTGATCGACGGGATCACCAAGTGGGTCCACGGCTGGAAGAAGAAGGGCTGGGTCAACGCCAGCAAGCAGCCGGTGCGCAATGCCGATCTCTGGCACGACCTGATCGAGGCAGTCGCCCGCCACAAGGTCCACTGGGAATGGGTGCGCGGCCACTCCGGCCATGTCGAGAACGAGCGCGTGGACAAGCTCGCCAGCGATGCGGCGGTCGCCGCCGGCAAGTAAGGGGAGCGCGATCCTGCCCGCTTCCGAACCGCGCCTGCCGCCCCTCTCCGTCATCCGCAGCCGCCTGCGCGAGGAAGCCCGCGCGCTGATCACACCCGGCCCGCGCATGGCCGACGAATGGGCCTGCGTCGCCTCGGTCATGCTGGCCATCCTGATCGCCCACTGGATCGGCGCGCAGATGGTGGCCTGGGCGGCATTCACCGCCTTCGTCCTGCTCAAGAGCGAGACGGCAGAGACGTTCCTGCGCGGCGTGCTGCGCATTGCCGGAACCGCGATCGGCTCGCTGCTGGCCCTGGCGATCGTGCCTTACGCCGCCCACTCGCTGCCACTGGCCATGGCAAGCGCGGCGCTGGTCGGCGCGGTCGGTCTCTACGGCATGATCACGGCCCGGCGCGCCTATGCCTGGCTGCTGTTCGGCCTGACTTTCGAGATGATCCTGCTCGACAAGCTGGAACATCCCGACCTCGACACCCTTCATTTCGCTCAGACCCGCCTGCTCGAGGTGATCGCCGGAACCGTGGCCTGCGTCATCGTCAGCCTCGCCGCCGCCACCCTCTCCGGCAAAAAATGGCTCGCCGGACGCAAGCCCGCGCCGGGCCGCATGAAGTGGCACCCCCATGCCGCGCGCCACGCCGCCCAGGCCGGGATCGCCATTGCCGTGCTCCCCGTGCTCCATGCGCTGTTCCAGCTTCCGCAGATGGCCCAGGCCGCCGTCACCGTGATGGCCGTGATGATCGTGCCGGTAAGCGGCATCGGCGCGAGCGGCTTCGTGCCCGTAACCCGCCGCCTGTTCCAGCGCACGCTCGGCTGCCTGGCCGGTGGGGGCCTCTCGCTGGCGATTCTTCTGCTGGCACAAGGCAGCACGCCGGTGCTGATCGCTGGAACCTGCATCGGCATCGTCATCGGGCGGCATATCGAGAACGGCCTGCCCAACGTGACCTACCTCGGGCTCCAATTCACCCTCGCGGTGCTGGTCGTGCTGGTGCCGGACTCTTACGCCGACGCGGAAATCATGCCCGCAGTACATCGCCTCATCAGCATCTTCGTCGGCATGGCGGTGCTGGAGCCGGTGCTGCTGGTCTGGCACTTCATCGCGCCGGGGCGGAAGGTGAGCGCGGCAGGTCAGCAGACTGAGAATAACGAGTGAAGAAAGAAGCAGGGGAGCTAGCCCCCCTGCACCCCATTACCGTCTAGGTCAAACGAGCCAAAGCCGTCATGCGCCCATGGCTGCGTCGGGAGACTTAATGGCTGCGCCGCAGGGAGCGCAGAACGGATAGCTAGCGCGCAAGCTAGACATTCCGAGGGTCTGGGGGATCATCCCCCAGGACTTTTACTTTCCTAGAACCTTCCCGCTAGGAACGGTTCGGGATCGACCTCCCCGCAGCCTTCTCCCAAAAGCAATCCCGCCCCCAGCACCGCCGCAGCGGGCGCAGTCTGGATCCCGAAGCCGCCTTGCCCGGCGAACCAGAAGAACGCGGCGTCGTTCGGATCGAAGCCATAGACCGGCAGCCGATCCGGCGCGAAAGAGCGCAGACCTGCCCAGCGGTGCTCCACCCGCAGGACCCGGCGGTCCACCACTTGCTCGAACCTGTCGATCGCCAGCGCGACGTCGATTTCCTCCGGCGCCGCGTCGCAGGGGGAACTGGGCGTTTCGTCATGCGGGCTCAGCCAGAGGCGGCCGCTTTCGGGCTTGAAGTAGAACCGGCCCGCGACGTCGAGGACCAGCGGCAGGCTATCGGGCGCGGCGGGCTCGATCGCGACTTGCGCGATAGTGCGGCGATAGGGAGCGATGCCGAGCGGGCGGATACCCGCCTTTGCTGCCACCGCGTCGGCCCAGGCCCCCGCCGCATCGACCAGCACGTCGCAGCCGATGCGTCGCCCATCCGCCAGTGTCAGGATCCAGCCGCCCCGCACGCGCTCGGCGGCGGAGAGACCCGCCCGGCACCACAATTCCGCACCGGCCTTGCGGGCGGCGGCAAGGTAGTGCTGATGGAGCGCCGCCACATCGATGTCGCAAGTGCTGGGTTCGAGCACGCCGCAAGTCCATTCCGGCTTCAGGCCCGGTATGCGCGCGGCAATCTCCGCCCGTTCCAGCGTCGAGACTTCGATGCCGACATTCCCGTAAGTCTCCGCAAACGCAGCGACATCACGCTCCTGCCCGGTCCTGCCGATCGTCAGGGCGCCGCGCGGGGTCAGCACGCCGAGGCGATCCAGCTCCGGGCCGGAAGCCGTCGTCAGCGGCTTCACCTGGGGGCCGCCGTAGCTTTCCGTCCAGAACGCCGCCGAACGGCCGGTGGCATGGTAGCCGGGGCGTTCCTCGGCCTCGATCACCAGCACTTTGGCATCGGCACCAAGCCGCGCGGCCAGCGAGGCGCCCGCCATGCCGGCGCCTGCTATGACAATATCGAACCTCGCATCCATAGGGGGTCAGCCCCTAACGGGCGCGGTCCGGTTCAGGAAGTCCCGAATGGCGGCAAGAGCCCGATCGCGAACAGGATCGCTCTCTCGCAGGATTTCGTGGCGCGCTTCGTGGCCGAACGCGAGAAGCTGGGCATGAGGCAGCCTGCGCGCGGCGCGCTTGATCGCGGGCCAGGAGACCAGGCCGTCGTAGCGCGTGGCCAGCACCAGGACCGGCACATCCACCGCTTCGAGCACGCCCTTCCCTTCGAGCAGGCGAATCGAGGCGAGCGCGCGTTCGATCCAGCCCCAGCTGGCAGGCCCCATGGCGATGCCGGGCCTGCGGGCGCGCCACCAGTCCTCGTCGGCGTAGCGATCCTTGTCATGCGTCAGCAGGCGGGAACGGGCCTGGGGCAGGAGTTCGGGCTTCTCGCTGTGCTTCCAGGCCGGTCGGCGCGGATCGCCGAGGCGGACGATCCCACCCGCGACGGCATGGAGCAGGCCGGTCGGGACGCGCGCCGGGTGGATGCCCAGCATCGGCGCGGAAAGGACCAGGGATTGGGGCCTGACTTTCCCTTGTGCGACGGCGCGCAGCGCAAGGTGCCCGCCCATCGAATGGCCGACGAGAACATGCGGACCCGGGCGTTCCGCCGCCCAGTCTTTCCAGAACGCGGCGAGATCCTCGATCCAGAGATCGAAATCGGCAACGTGACCGGTCGTGGCATCGAAACCGAAACGACCGCTCATGGCTTGCCCGCGCCAGTCGGTGGAACTGACCGCCCAGCCTTCGAGATGCCATTGCTCCAGCGTTTCCAGCCATTTCTCATAGCAGTCGCCGCGACCGGGCAGGAACAGGATCGAACCTCGCGCCTCCCCTGATTGGGCTACCGGCCAATCGATCCGGCGCAGCGGTTCCGGCCCGCTCGGGCCGGTCCAGAAGCTCTCGACGGCACCTTCGGGAATCGCCCGCCGCGCCTTTGCCGCCTCGCGCGCGATTTCGCCGAGGGACAGCGGCGTGTCGCCGGTTTCGGATTTGCTCTCGGTCGCTTGAATGGTCACCTGGCTGACGTAGCCTTCGATCTTGTGGTTACTGTTTGGTAAGCGATATCCGCTAGATCGTGCCCCCGGGCAAAGGGGAACTCACGAATGCCGAGCGGAGCTTTTTCGTATGCATTGCTGCTGGCATTGGCAATCGCCCTGATCGTTGCCGCCTTCACCGATCTCAAGCGCCGGGAAATCGACAACACGCTCAACCTCGCCATAGCCATGGCCGCGCCGCTCTGGTGGTGGTCCATGGGTTTCGGCTGGATCGACGTGGCCTGGCAGGTGGGGCTTGCCGTTCTGACTTTCGTGGTCGCCTGCGCGCTTTTCGCGATGCGCCAGATGGGCGGCGGCGACGTGAAGCTGCTGACCGCGCTGGCGCTCTGGTTCGTGCCGTCCGGCTTCGGCCAGGTGATCGTGCTCATGGCCATGATCGGGGGCGGTGCCTCCGTCGCCATGGCCGCCTTCAACATGGAGCGGGTGCCGGGCGAGAGAATGCGCGACGCGATAGGCTGGATCGTCGCGCTGGGCTGGGTCTGGGCGGCGGGATCGGTGGTCTATGCACTGGCGACGCACCGCCCGGTGATCTCGCCGGAGCGACTCGGCGCCATCCATGATGCCCTGCCGCAACCCTGGGCGCTGGGCCTGATCATACTGGCCGGGACCCTGCTATTTCTGTTCGGCTTCCGCCACATCATGCGCCGCCAGAAATCGCGCCTGCCGATCCCCTACGGCGTCGCCATCTCGGCGGCGGCCTTGTGGGTCATGGGCGAAGGGGTCCTGACCGGCGCTATGGTTGGGTGAACCTGATTTTAACCAATTTAAGCGATTCTACACATACTTGCTACCCGCCTCCCGAACAGGGGAAATCGGGATCGGGGTTTTTCAGGGGGTCGTCAGGACATGGATAGGAAGAAGCTGGTGCTGCTGGTTGCCGCACTGCTGATAGCAGTTGTGACGGCAATGGGCGCCCGCTCGATGTTCGCCGGTTCGGCGGCGCCGCAGGCCCAGGCCGTGGCGACCGCCCAGCCGACCGGACCCAAGGTCCTCGTCGCCCAGCGCGCGCTTCCTGTGGGCACGATCATCACGGCCGACGCGGTGTCCTATCAGGACTGGCCCAAGGAGCTGGTGAAAGACGCCTACTTCATCGACGGCCAGGCCGACATGCAGAAGCTGCTCGGCACCGTCGTCCGCTTCCCGATCACCGCCGGCCAGCCCGTGACGCAAGGCGCGCTCGTCGCACCCGGAGACAGGGGCTTCCTGGCCGCTGCACTAGGGCCGGGCATGCGCGCCGTGACCATTCCGGTTTCCGCCAAGACCGGCGTGGGCGGCTTCGTGTTCCCCGGCGACCATGTCGATCTGGTGTTGACCCAGCAGGTCTCCGGCGATGACGGCGGCCAGGCCCTGCGCGCCTCGGAAACGATCCTGCGCAACTTGCGGGTCCTCGCCACCGACCAGGCCACCGACAACGAAGTGGTGGACGGCAAGACCGTGGTTCACGCCTTCAGCACCGTCACGCTCGAAGTGACCCCGCGCATCGCCGAAAAGGTGGCGGTCGCGCAGGAGATCGGCACGCTCAGCCTCTCGCTGCGCGCCATTGCCGACAACCAGGGCGAATTCGAACGCATCCTCGCCAGCGGCGACGTCAAGGTGCCCGAAGGCGCCACGCGCGAGCAGGAAGAACAGCTCATGCGCAACGCCATGAACCGCCCGATCGAGGGCGCGTCCACCTACATGACCGGCGGCGACGTCTCACGCTTCCAGCGCTCCAGCCGTCCGGCGACAGGCGCCGAAGTTGCCGCACGCAGCGCCCCGATCGCCGGCGGCGGGCCTGCGCCATCGGCAGCGCCCGTGCGCACCGGCCCCGTCGTACGGGTGACGCGCGGCAAGGAAACGACCGAAGAACCGGTGAGCCACTGATGAGCGCGCGAAAACTCATGAGCGCGCCGAAGCAGATGCCGAAATCCGGCCGCATCCATCCTTCGAAGGTTTACCAGATGCACAAGCGTCTTCTCCGATCCCTGCTCTGCGCCTGCGCCATGGCCCCAGTCGCCACGGCCGGCTTGGCAGCAGCGCCTGCCTCTGCCCAGTCCGCCTTTGGCCAGTCAGTCGTCCATCCCGCGCAGGACATGACGCTCTCGATCGGCAACGGCCAGCTCATCAACGTGCCGGGCGCCATGGCCGACGTCTTCGTCGCCAACGAGGCCGTGGCCGACGTGCAGGTCAAGTCCGCCCGCCAGCTCTACGTCTTCGGCAAGGCCGGCGGCACCACCACGGTCTATGCCAGCAATGCCGCAGGCGCCGTGATCTGGTCGGCCACGGTGCGGGTCGGTTCCAATCTCGACAGCGTGGACGCCATGCTGCGCCTCGCCATGCCGGAAGCGCGGATCGGCGTCTCGACGATGGGTTCCAGCACTTTCCTGCTGACCGGAACCGTCAAGACCCCGGAAGATGCCGCCGAAGCGGAACGCCTGGTACAGGCCTATGTCGGCAAGGACGCCAATGTCATCAGTCGCCTGCGCATGGCGACGCCGCTGCAGGTCAACCTGCAGGTCCGCATCGCCGAAGTCAGCCGCTCGCTCGTCAAGTCGCTCGCCGTGAACATGTCCACCATCGATTCGACCGGCGGGTTCAAGTTCGGCATCGGTCAGGGAGCGGTCAATACGCACGCCCCCGGCCTCCCCATGGGCGTGGGCACCGAATTGACCGTCACGCTACCGGACGGCACGCAGGTCCCCGGTTCCAGCGTGGACACCAGCTCGACCGGCAGCACGCTGGCCGCCGCTGGCAAGCTATTTGGCGTGAACATCCTCGGCTCGCTCGATGCCGGCGAGACGATCGGCCTCGTCACCACCCTCGCCCAGCCGAACCTTACCGCGCTCTCGGGCGAAACGGCGGAGTTCCTGGCGGGCGGCGAATATCCGATCCCGATCAGCCAGGCGCTCGGCACGACGTCCATCGAATTCAAGAAGTACGGCATCAGCCTCAGCTACTCGCCGACGGTGCTGGCCAACGGCCGCATTTCCATGCGCGTGCGGCCGGAAGTCTCCGAGCTTTCGAGCCAGGGCGCCGTCAACTTCAACGGCTATGAAGTGCCCGCCCTTACCGTGCGCCGCACCGAAACGACCGTGGAACTCGGCTCGGGCCAGAGCTTCATGATCGCGGGCCTGCTCAGCAACAATTCCACCAACACCATCCAGAAGCTGCCAGGCGCGGGCGACCTGCCGATCCTGGGATCGCTGTTCCGCTCGACCAGCTACAAGCGCGGCGAAACCGAACTGGTCATCGTGGTGACGCCCTATCTCGTCAATCCGGTGGACGCATCGCAGATCGCCCTGCCGACGGACGGCTTCAACGCACCCAACGACCTCCAGCGCGTGCTCGGCAACATGGAGAGCGACGGCGTGAGTGCAAAGAAGCGCCCCGAAGCCAGCTCCACTGCCGCGCCCGGCCTCGGCGATGCGGCCGGAGTTGGGGCCGGGGCCGGTGCCGCGACCGGCAAGACTTCCAAGCGCTCGGCTGCGGATGCTTCCGTCCGCCCCGGTTTCAGCCTGAAGTGAGAAAGATGAACCCGATGCCCACCCAGATCGCGCGCCCTGCACGCCTCGCCATCGGCTCGCTCGCCCTCTCGCTTGCCCTGCTCGTGGGCGGCTGCGGCGGAATGCCCACCAACCGTTCGATGAACAGCGTCCATCAGCCGGTCGTCGAACGCGTCAACTACACGCTCGACGTGCGGACCGGCGGCACCGGGCTTGGTTCCGGCGAGCAGGGACGCCTTGCGGGCTGGTTCGAAGCCATGGGCCTCAAGTACGGCGATCGGGTCTTCGTGGACGACCCCTCCCGCAATCCCGCCGTGCGCAGCGCGGTCGAGGCCGTGGCCGGACGCTATGGACTGGTCCTTGCCGAAGGCGCGCCGGTGACCGAAGGCTATGTCGATACCGGCATTGCGCGCGTGGTCGTAACCCGATCGAAAGCCTCGGTTCCGGGGTGCCCGGACTGGTCGGCCAAGAGCGATTTCAACCCGAACAACGGCCTCACCAGCAACTACGGCTGCGCGACCAATGCCAACCTGGCGGCCATGGTCGCAAACCCGGAAGACCTCGTCCACGGCGCGCAGAATACCGGCGAAACCACAGTGATGAGCGCGTCCAAGGCCATCGAGGCCTATCGCAACGCGGCCCCCACCGGCGGCAATACGGTTTCCGCCACTTCGACCAAGGGCAACTGAGCCATGAATGCACCCTGGAAATCCGGCGGTCCCGGCGGCCGCGACCAGTTTGCCGCCTTCATGTACGACGAAGCCTCGCTCGACGTGCTGCGCCCGATCGCGCTCGAAATGGGCTGGCAGCCCGAGAAGTGCTGCAAGGGGGGCCTACGCAACGCCGTCCAGTCGCTGTCGGTCACGGCCAGCCCCAATATTCTCATGGTGGACCTGTCGGAAAGCGGCGATCCGCTGAACGACATCAACGCCCTGGCCGAAGTCTGCGAGCCGGGTACGGTCGTCATCGCGGTGGGCCAGGTCAACGACGTGCGGCTCTACCGCGACCTGCTTGCCAGCGGCATCCACGACTACCTGCTGAAGCCGCTCTCGCCCGGCACCGTGCGCGACACGCTCGCACAGGCGCAGGCGGTGTTCTCGGCGCCCCGCAGCCATGAATCGGGCACGGCCAAACCGCATGTATCGACGGCGGTGATCGGCACCCGCGGCGGCGTCGGCGCCTCCACCCTGGCGACTTCGCTGGCATGGCTGTTCAGCGCCGACGACAAGCTGCCCACCGCCCTGCTCGACCTGGACATCCATTTCGGCACCGGCGCGCTCTGCCTCGATCTCGAGCCCGGCCGAGGCCTGACCGACGCGATCGAGAACCCCAGCCGCATCGACGGCCTGTTCATCGAACGCGCCATGATCCGCGCGAACGACAATCTCGCGATCCTTTCCGCCGAAGCCCCCATCGGCACTCCGCTGATGACCGACGGTTCGGCCTTCCTCCAGCTCGAAGAGGAATTCCGGCAGGCCTTCGAGATGTCCGTGATCGACATGCCGCGCAACATGCTGATCAACTTTCCGCAGCTGCTTGCCAATGTGAACGTCGTCGTCCTCGTCGTCGAACTGACGCTGGCCTCCGCGCGCGACACGATCAGAATCCTGTCCTGGCTCAAGGCCAATGCGCCCCATGTCCGCGTGATCGTGGCGGCCAACAAGGTCCAGCCGAGCCTGGCCGAAATCACCAAGGCCGATTTCGAAGCCTCCATCGAAACGCCGCTGCAACTGTCCATCCCCTACGACCTCAAGGCGGCCTCGCTGGCGGCCAAGCTGGGACAGACCTTTGCCGATACCAATCGCACCAACCGCGCAGGCATCGCGATCCGCGACCTCTCGCGCATGATCGTCGAGCAGACCGGCGAGGCCGAAGGTCCGGCAGGAGCAGCGGGCGCCAAGCCGTCATTGCTCGGCAAGCTCGATCTCAAGGCCTTCATGGGCAAGGCTGCTGCGAAGAAGGAAACGGCCTCTCGCTGAGGGGCCGATCGGGCGAGGTGCGGCCATGGACATGATGCAGTTTCTGCTGGTGGCGGTAGGCCTCCTGAGCGCCGGGGCGCTGGTATGGACGGCGTTCTCCGGCCCCTCTCCCGCCAAGGAATCGACGCGCCGGTTGAAATCGGTGCGCTATCGCCATTCGCAGAGCACGACCGACCGGGTCGAGGCGCAGATGCGCAAGGCCGTTGCCGCCCGTCGCCCGAAAATGCACAAGGCCGCCGGTTCCGGTTCGCGGATCGATGCCCTGGCGCTTCGCCTCCACCGTTCCGGCGTCAGCTGGTCGCTCAATCAATATCTCTACACCTCGATCGGGATCGGCCTCTTCGTCGCCCTGCTTGTCGCCGTGAAGACCGGCGCGCTGGTGCTGGCGCTGGCATTCGGCCTCTTCGTGGGCGGGGGTATTCCGCATTTCGTGCTGAACAAGCTCATCGCCCGCCGCACCAATGCCTTCAACGCCAAGTTCCCCGATGCCATCGAACTGCTGGTACGCGGCCTGCGCTCAGGCCTGCCGGTGACCGAGACGCTTGGCGTCGTCGCCAAGGAAGTGCCGGGGCCGGTGGGTGAGGAGTTCAAGCTCGTCACCGAACGCATCAAGATCGGCAAGACCATGGAGGACGCGCTCCAGGATACCTCCGACCGCCTCGACATTCCCGAATTCGCCTTCTTCTGCATCACCCTTGCGATCCAGCGCGAGACCGGCGGCAATCTGGCGGAAACGCTGGCCAACCTGGCCGACGTGCTGCGCAAGCGATCGCAGATGAAGCTCAAGATCCGCGCCATGAGCTCGGAATCCAAGGCTTCCGCCTACATCGTCGGCGCCCTGCCCTTCATCGTCTTCGGCATGATCTGGTGGATCAACCCCGGTTACATCGGCAAATTCTTCACCGACGACCGCCTCATCGTGGCGGGAATGGGCGGCGCCGTCTGGATGGGCATCGGCGCCTTCATCATGGCCAAGATGGTCAGTTTCGAGATCTGAGCGCAGGACAGCCCGCAAGATGCCAGACCAACCCGCCGGTCCCACCCTCCTCGGTTTCGACGTCATTTTCGTCGGTACCCTGCTCGCCATGGTCGCCGCCGCCGCCGTGATGCTGGCGATCTATGCCGCCGTCACCGTGCGCGATCCCATGGCCAAGCGGGTCAAGGCGCTCAGCCAGCGCCGCGAAGCGCTCAAGGCCGGGATCACTACGGCGCCGCGCAAGCGCCAGAGCGTCGTGCGCCGCAACGAGACGACCGACCGCATGGGCGCCTTCCTGGGCAAGCTCAAGATGTTGCAGGACAGCCAGCTGCGCGACATCGAACAGAAGCTCGCCCAGGCTGGTATCCGCAACAAGGAATGGGCCGTCGCGGTCGTCTTCGCGCGGCTGGTGGCCCCGATCGTGATGGGCGGCACGGCTGCGCTGGTCATCTACGGGATCGACTATTTCCCGCAGTGGAGCAGCTTCAAGCGCTTCATGGGCTTCGCCGCGATGCTGATTGCCGGCTACAAGGGCCCGGACATCTTCATCAAGAACATGATCACCAAGCGCACCGACGCGATCTGCAAGGGACTGCCCGATGCGCTCGACCTGCTGGTGATCTGCGCCGAGGCAGGCCTTACCGTGGACGCCGCCTTCGACCGCGTGGCCCGCGAGCTTGGTCGCGCCTACCCCGAACTGGGCGAGGAATTCTCGCTCACCTCGATCGAACTCTCGTTCCTGACCGAGCGGCGGCAGGCGTTCGAAAACCTTGCCTATCGCGTCAATCTCGACGCCATGCGCGGCGTGGTGACGACCATGATCCAGACCGAGCGCTACGGCACCCCGCTGGCCTCGGCCCTGCGCGTGCTCTCCGCCGAATTCCGCAACGAACGCATGATGCGCGCCGAGGAAAAGGCCGCGCGCCTGCCTGCGATCATGACCGTGCCGCTGATCCTGTTCATCCTGCCGACGCTGTTCATCGTCATTCTCGGCCCCGCGGCCTGCTCGATCGCGGATGCCTTCTCCGGCGGCGAACCCCACGCGCCGCCGAAGTGACGGGCTATCTTTTCCGAGGGCCCCATCTTTTCCGGGGAACGTAGACCACCACGCCGTCCGGCCCGCGATAGATGCGCTGCCAGCGGCGTGACCGGGCCAGTTCTCCGTCCAACGGCGCATTGTGCTCCTCCTGGATCAGGAACGCCGCCGGATGCCACTTGGCGATTACGTCCACCAGCGGAACATAGCCGTTCTCGATACCGCCGTTGTATCGCCATTCCTCGCGCGGGTAGCGATAGTAGCGGCCGTCGTAGGCGACCCGCCAGGCCGGCCAACCCGCATCGATGACGGGCCCGCCATAGGGAAAGTCGGCGTAGATCGTGCCTCGCAGGTTCTGGCGCTTCAGATGGGCAATGGCGCCAAGCGGCAAGGTGGGCGCAAATCGTGTCGGCGCCGCCAGCGGCAGGATCAGCGCCACCAACGCGACCGCGACGACCGCCCCCCACTTCGGCGCCCACTTCGGTGCCCACGTCGGCATCGGCGCCTGCTCCTCCGGTCCCGCTCCGGTAAGCGAGCGCGCGATCAGGGGCACCATGGCGACTGCCCAGAACAACACGAAGCGATAGGCCATGGCCGTCATCGCCAGGAGGGCCAGGGCCAGCAGCAGTTCGGACGTCCTGAACCGGCGGCGATGGCGCAGGAACAGCGCCGCCGAGACGAGAGCCGTGAACAGCACCGGCAGGGCATTGGCCCAGTTGCCCTCGATCCAGAGCGGCCGCCATTCGCTGGCGCCGATGGCCAGGCTCATCTCGGCATTCGCCGCCGAGATCGCAAGGATGGAAAGGCCGTCGGGCGTCGCGAACATCGCGCCGATCGCGGCAAGCGTGAGCACAGCCGGAGCCAGCGGAAAGGCCTGGCGGTCACGAAGCCAGGCCAGCCCCTCGATACCAGCCTGGATGCCCAGCGCCAGGACGGCGACGCTGACCGATGGGTGGAGGTTCTGCCAGAGCACGAGCAGCGGCACGCCCAGCGCGATCGTAACGGCCGGGCGCAGATTCAGCCGCTGCAAGGCCAGCAGGATCCCGAAACAGAGCGAAGCGTAGCTCTGCGGCCGGATGCTTGCCGTCGGGACGGCGGCCACGAAGGCCAGCACGAGCGCCGCCGCTACGGCATGTCTCGATGCCCCGCGCAGGCGGCAGGCAGCCGCCACCGCCCAGAAACCGCCGAGCCAGCACAAGGCGTCGTAGACCCGCAGCAGATCCCAGCCGCCGACGCTGCGCACGAAAGCCATGCTCGCCTGCGCCAGCCAGCCCACGGCGGGAAGCGGCTCTCCCAGATGCAGGGCGGCGAAAGGTTCGCGCGTTACCGGCGCCCCGTGCGCGAGGATGATCTCGCCCAGCTTGAGCTGCCAGAAGATATCGACATCCCAGACGCTGCGCAGCAGGAGCACCGCGAGCATGCCGGCAGGCACCAACGCGGCGAGCCAGCCAGACCAGCCGGGCGCGCGACGCGGCCTGCCCGTGGCCGGCACTGCATCCATGGTTTCGATCGGTCCGCTCACTTTTCCCCCGGCGCCTGGTACATTTCCCGAGACAGGCGCCATCCTTCACCGCAGCGCGGGGCTCCGTTCAAGCCCCGGATGCGGCGGAAGCGGGGATAATCAGTAGCCCATCAGGCTGAGCACTTCCTTGCGGCTGCGCTCATCGTCGAGGAAAGTGCCCATCATACGGCTGGTGATCATGCTCACGCCCGGCGTGCGCACGCCGCGCGCGGTCATGCAGGCATGGCTGGCCTCGATCACCACCGCCACGCCCTGGGGCTGGAGATGGTCCCAGATGCACTGTGCCACTTCGGCGGTCAGGCGCTCCTGGATCTGAAGGCGGCGGGCGAAGCCGTGCAGCACCCGCGCGAGCTTGGAAATGCCCACGACATGATCCTTCGGCAGATAGGCGATGGCCGCCTTGCCGATGATCGGTGCCATGTGGTGTTCGCAGTGCGACTGGAACGGAATGTCCTTCAGTAGGACCACTTCGTCATAGCCGCCCACTTCCTCGAACACGCGGCTGAGGTGGATCGCCGGATCCTCGCCATAGCCCTGGCAATATTCCTTCCACGCACGCGCCACGCGCTTGGGCGTGTCGAGCAGTCCTTCGCGCGAGGGATCGTCACCCGCCCATTCGATCAGCGTGCGGATCGCCTGCTGCACATGCTCGGGGACGGCCGGCTTGCCCAGCGGGTTGTCCTCATCGGGACCGTCAAGGCTGCTCATCCCTTCTTACTCCTTCGCAATCTGTCCATAAGACGCAGCCGCATGAGCTGCCCCTTGCGGCGGAAAAGACCGCGCCGCTCGATCGGCTCGAACATCTCACCGGGTCGTTCCGGGTCGAGCAGAGCACTTTCACCGAGCGCTCTTTCAGCTTCGGTGAGATGTTTCAAGGGCAAGGGTTCGAGATGTTTGCCGGAAGGCACAAGGCTTTCGATGGCGCCGAGCATCGAGCCATGACGATCGAGCGCCGCGGCGATGGTTTCCTCGGTCACCCCGCAGTGCTCGGCAAGCAGCCGGTGGCGCAGGCCGGTGATGGCCGGACTGACGTGGGCATTCGCCGGGCGGGCGGAGTCTATGAAGACGTCGCATTCGGAATCGAGGCCCATCGAACGGTTGTTCATATTGGCCGAACCCACCCTCAGGATCTCGTCGTCCACAATCATCAGCTTGGCATGGACGTAGATCGGCGTTCCGTCAGCGGCCACGGGATAGAGAATGCGGAAGCGCCCGGCATGATCGGCATTGCGCAAGGTGCGGATGAGTTCCACCCGCGCTGTGTCCATGGCGATCTGCTCCAGCCAGCCGTCGGCCGTCAGCGGATTGATGATGACGAATTCGGGCGGATCGTCTTCGAGAAGCCGCTCGCACACGGCCTCGGCGATCGCCCTCGACGCGAAATACTGCGTTTCGGCATAGACGAAGCGCTTGGCGCGCCGGATCTGCTCTACGAACAATTCCTCGATCTCGCTGACCTGGGGACAGTCGCCATATTCGGCGCGGGTGCGGGCAATGCCGATCTCGACGTCCTCGAACTCGGCGCGCAGTTCATCGGGCCAGGGGCTGAAGTCCTGCGGCGCGCAAGGGGCGATCTCCGCGCCGCCCGCCACTTTCCAGCGCTCGCGCCCCAGATCGCCGAGCGCTGCCGCGACTTCGCCCTCCATCACCATCGTCACGTCGTGCCAGGGACCATAGAGCCGCCCGGTCGGACGTCTGCGGCGGGGATCGTCCGGCAAGTGGTCCGGCGTATCCCAGCGGTCCGAGGTCATGTCGATCCCGCCGCAGGCCGCGAAGACATCGTCCACCACGACGATCTTCTGGTGATGGCTGCACCCGATCGGATGGGCGCCGTCGAACTTGAAATCGATTCGATCGCGTAGCGCCCAGCGAATCAGGTCGATGACCATGGTGCCGCGAAACAGCGACTTCACCAGCGAGACGTTCCATTTGAGCAGCAGGATCTCCAGCGTCGGCGTGGTCCTGACCAGCCAGACGATGAACGATCCCAGGCGCGCGGGAAAACGCCTGCGCCGCCCGCGCTGCCACCAGCGACGCCCGGACTGGAGCAGGATCCGGGAGTCGAAATCCCAGCCGATCATGAATATGCGCTGCCGCGCCTCTTCCATGACCCCGCGCATGAGTTCGAAATAATCCGCAGCGTCGATCACTACATATGCACGCTTCGCCCTGGCGTAACGCCACACCGATGGCGAAACCGGGGCGTCGCCCTGGCCTTCCCCGTTAGCCGAGTTCTGTATCATCACTTACCTTGCTGGATCACCCGCTGCCCGGGATCAAGCATCGAGCAAGCGGGATGTTCCATGCCCCATTTGTCCGACAGAAGGCACAACCCGCCGCCCCGCAAAAAGCGGAATGGCGGAATTCGGCCAATTCGTCGCAAAAAAGTGCCATTTTGGCGGTTGATCGGGCGCCATTCAGCGGCCATTCCGTTGCACGTGTGCAACATGCACCGTCTTCGTCCGTTCCTCTCCCACGTGATAACTGCACGCGGAACGGGCTTCCGGCCCCAGGGTCGGAACAAACTGTCCGGGTCGTAATTATTCGGACCACCATTCACGCTCCTGCACGTGCGACTGCGTGCCGGGAGCATCCCGAGCCGGGGCCGATGTCGGTTCCCGCATCGAGAAGGAGTACGCCATGAAGAAATCTCTCATCGCCGCCGCGATCGCCGCCGCGACCCTGACCCCTGCCGCCGCCATGGCACAGGGCACGGCCGCAACCGCTGCCGCCGCACCGACGGTGGGCGCCAAGGTCTATGGCCCCGATGGCACCGAAGTCGGCACCGTGGAAGCGGTCCAGAGCGGTGTCGTTACCGTCAACACCGGCACCGCGCGTGCCGGCCTCCCGGCGGCATCCTTCGCAATGCGCGAAAAGGGCCTCACGATCGGCATGAACAAGGCCGACCTTGAAGCCGCCGTAAACGGCGCCAAGGCCGAAAGCAGCGCCGAACTGGCGACCGCCTTCGTGGCCGACAAGCCGATCAAGAGCAGCGACGGCGTCGTTCTCGGCACCGTCACCAAGGTCGAAGGCGAAGACGTCTTCGTGACGCTGAGCAACGGTTCGGTTGCCCAGCTCAAGAAGTCCTACTTCGGCCTCGGCGCAGACAAGTCGCTGACGCTTGGCATGACTGCCACGGCGTTCAACTCGCAGCTTCAGGCCAGCGCAGGCGGCCAGCCGGGCGCCGATGCCCAGGCAGCCCCTTCGGCTACGGCCGGCGCTGCCGAGACCCCCAGCGGCCAGTAATCAGTAATCGGTAATCAAAAGCCGCAAGGCTGAGGAAGGCCGGGAGCGCAGCCGCGTTTCCGGCCTTTTTCTTTGCCATGCCGATGCGGCACGCAATCCAAACCGCGAAACCGCAAACGAAAAGCCCCGCCGGAGCATGATGCTCTGCGGGGCTCTTCGTGTGTGGTGCAAGTGGTGCGCCCGGAACGATTCGAACGTCCGACCCTCAGATTCGTAGTCTGATGCTCTATCCAGCTGAGCTACGGGCGCACAATGCCCTATGTGGGTGCCATTCTCCCCTCTGGGAGAGAATGGTGCGCCCGGAACGATTCGAACGTCCGACCCTCAGATTCGTAGTCTGATGCTCTATCCA